>CAZGRB010000047.1:0-10873 GCA_964527695.1 uncultured Ruminiclostridium sp. | reverse complement strand
AGAAAAAAGAAGGAAGAAGGGCTCTGCCCTTAAACCCGCAAGCCTTTTGAAAAAGGCTTGACCTAAAACTTAATTCTCGCTGCGCTCGGTAAAAGAGTTACATATTTCCTATATTTTTTATTAAATCTTCAACTGTTGCGCGGTAGGTTGCGTCCTTCTGCATTACTGTCTTTACCTTATTTGTGGCATAGACGATTGTAGAATGGTCACGGCCGCCGAATTCCTTACCGATAGAGGTGTAGGAAAGACCTGTAACCTTGCTGATAACGTAAATTGCAACCTGACGTGCAGTGGAAACCTGTGAATTTCTGTTCTGTGAACGGATTTCCTCGGGTGAAACATTGAAAATGTGGGAAACTTCTGTAATTACCTTTTCAACTGTCACAGGAACAGGCTGCTGCTCGGTCATAACATCTCTTACAATATTCTGTGCCATCATCATTGTGGGAGTGGATTCGGTAAGCATGGACATTGCGTTCATCTTTATAATAGCTCCCTCAATCTGACGGATATTCTTGGTAAGCTTGTCCGCCATATATTCCATAACATTGTTGGGAAGACGCATACCCAGAAGCTCTGCCTTACGCTTTATAATAGCAAGTCTTGTTTCAAACTCAGGCGGAGCAATATCCGCTAAAAGTCCCCATTCAAAACGTGTGAGAAGTCTGTCTTCAATGTCGTTGATTTCTTTCGGGGGACGGTCTGATGTAAGGATAATCTGCTTTCCTGAGTTGTGAAGCTCATCAAAAGTGCAGAAAAGCTCGTTCTGGGATTCTTTTTTGCCTGAGAAGAACTGGACATCGTCCACCAGAAGCATATCAGCTGTGCGGTATTTCTGCTTGAAAATTTCGGTTGTATTTGTTCTTACGCTGTTTACAAATTCATTAACAAAATTTTCAGCGGAAACGAATACTATATTATATTCAGGGTGGCGTGCTTTTACCTCATTTTTTACAGCACATAAAAGGTGAGTTTTTCCGAGACCCGGTTCACTGTAAATATATAAAGGATTGAAATTCTTCTTTTCTTCAATGGCAATGGACTTGCAGGCAGCGCAGGCAAGTCTGTTGCTTTCGCCTACGATAAATGTATCGAAGGTATGCTTATAGTTACTGTTATTTTCGGACTGCTGAAGCTTATTTACAATATAAGGGTCGTCCTGAAGCTCAGGGATAGGCTCGCTGAGTCTGAGTTTTTCTTCAGAGGAAATGGAAACACTTTCGCTTTCTCCTTCTGTAAGAAATTCAATTTCAACGTCAAATCCGAGAATTTCCTTAAACTGCTTCTTGAAAATGTCGCTGTAATTTTCTTCAACAAGCTTTTTTATGTAACTGTCGGCAATGTAAAGAACAACTTTATTATTATTGAGTTTGATAGGCTTTATCGGGTCAATCCATAAGTGGCGTGCGGTATCGGATACTTCAAGACTGTTTTTCATAAGCTCGAATATATCGTTAAACGAGTTCATCTGAGTCATTCCTTCCTGTTTTTTTAAAATATTTGCAATCATATTTAATTTTATCACAAAAGGGCGCATTTTGCAAGTATAAAGCTAATGAAATTTAAAGGGATTATTTGTGTAATATATAAAAAGTTTATACTTTTATAAAATATTTTATCCATTTATATTTCATATAGAAATTTTTAATCCCGCCGTTTCACAACTGCGGGATTTAATAAACATATTAAAAGGCGGAACTGCCTGAGGCGGCTCGCCTCATTCGATGTTCTGAATCTGCTCTCTGATTTTTTCTACCTCGCTCTTTGCGTCAACTACAATACCTGTAATTCTTAAATCCTGAGCCTTTGAACCGATAGTATTAATTTCACGGTTTATTTCCTGAACTAAGAAATCAATCTTCCTGCCTGTGGGGTCATCGGTTTCAAGCATTGAACGAAGTTGTGAAAAATGACTCTTAAGACGTACAGTTTCTTCGTCAATTGCAGTCTTTTCTGCAAAAATACCTGCCTCTAGTAAGATACGCTGTTCAGAAATCTGCTTATCTTCTAAGATTTCATTCATCTTTTCGGTAAGTCTTTCACGATAAGCCTTTACCGTTTCGGGGGAATATTCGCATACCTTTTCAATCATTGCTTCAATATTTGAAAGCTTTTCAAGAACATCAGCCTTCATTTTTGCACCTTCTGTTTCACGCATTGCAATGAAATTATCAAGTGCAGATTCGGTAACTGTCTTTACAGAATTCCAAAGCTCTTCTTCATCAATATCGGGGCGTACGATATTGAATGCGTCAGCCATGCTGAAAATACTGTTTAAGGATAAATCGTCCTTTAAGCCCAGTTTTTCACCTGTTTCACGTAATGCGTTTAC
Source organism: uncultured Ruminiclostridium sp. (assembly GCA_964527695.1). Taxonomy (GTDB): domain Bacteria; phylum Bacillota; class Clostridia; order Oscillospirales; family Ruminococcaceae; genus Ruminiclostridium_E. The sequence continues at coordinate 8,541 of CAZGRB010000047.1, read as the reverse complement.
GTAATTTTCTACAACAAGGGAATTTACTGTAACTGCAGTTTCCTTGCCCTGAATATTGTAGACCGTAAGAGAATATTCAACCTTACCGCGGCTGATTTTTTCCTTTAAAATTCCCTTTATCTTGTCTTCTAAAAACTGAAAAGAACGGGGAATTTTTGCGTTGAACTCGAAATATCTGCTGTTTACCGAGCGGATTTCAACAAGAATTTCTCTTTCGCCTATAACTCTGCGGTCACGGCCGAAACCTGTCATACTTTTAATCATATATTAACTTCCTTTCTGTAAAACTGTTTATGAAGTTATTACACCTTTATTATATATGACATAAAAAATAATGTCAAGTGGGAGAAATTATTATTGCTTATTAAAATATGACTGCATTTATATATTACAATATATTTTTATGGCATACAAGGACATTTTTTTAAAAAATACTGGACAAATTAAATAAATGGTGCTATTATAATAATTGTATATAAAAACGATTACACGAAAGGAAGAAAAGATATGACAGAAGCAGAAATCTACAAGGTAAAAGAACAGATATGCGAAGTCGGCCACAATTTATGGCAGCTTGGCTTTGTTGCGGCAAATGACGGAAATATTTCCGTAAAAATTGACGAGGATACCTTTATTACAACTCCCACTGGTACAAGCAAGCGTATTCTTACTCCCGAAATGCTTATTACAATGAACAGCAAGAATGAGGTTATCTACTGTCCCGAAGGATACAGACCCTCTTCCGAATTTAAAATGCACTTAAGATGCTATAAGGAAAGACCTGACATCAATGCTGTCGTTCACGCTCATCCCCCCACAGCAACAGGCTTTGCTATCGCAAGAATTCCCCTTGACGAATATACAATGCCCGAAGCGATTATCTTCCTCGGTTCTGTTCCGATTGCACCTTACGGAACACCTGGTACAGACGAAGTTCCCGACAGCCTTGTACCCTACTTACCCAACCACGACACTATCTTACTTATGAATCACGGCGCAGTAACAGTAGGTGTTGATATTACACAGGCTTATTACAGAATGGAAACTCTGGAGCATTTCGCAAAGGTAAGTCTTGTTGCGCATCAGCTTGGCGGTGCGGTTGAGCTTGAGAGAAACAAGATTGACGAATGCTGCGAAATCGCAAAGGCATTTCCTATCAGACACCCCGGATATAAGAAATACAGTAATTAAAAAATTCCGCCTTCGGGCGGAATTTTTTTGATGAATGATGAAAAATGAATGATGAAAGATTTTAGTATCGCCTGACGGCGGTTTTTATAAATTTTTTTCAATCATTTCCTTTGCTTTCTTTTCTTCATTTTCACAATAATATGATAATAAAAGAAAATATTTCAAATCTGACATATATTTTAACGCTGTAGGTGGTATCTTTTCATTATAAATATCAAATTTTAATTTTCTGATTATTTCTATTACACCTTTTACAAGAATTCTGTATCTTTTTTTATAATTCTTTTTCAAATAAATCACTCCTATATAATTACTATGTATATAGTAACATCTAATATGTATATTGTCAAGACGTAACTTTGATAATAGAATTAAAGTTAAGGAAGTGATAAAATGAGCGAGAATAAATCCGTTATAAGCATAAATGATTACGGCAGAATTAAACTTCATCTTAATGAAATTATTAAAGAAAAGGGAATGAACAGAAATTCTCTTGCAAAGGCTGTAAACACACGTTTTGAGGTTATTGATAAATGGTGTAAAAACAGGGTAGAAAAGCTGGATATGGATATTCTTGCGAGAATTTGTTTTGTACTTGAATGTAAAGTTTCTGATATAATTGAATATGAAGAAAGAGATGAATAAAATTCACCTCTTTTCTAATGAATAATTAAGAAACAAAAGTTTTAGGTCAAGCCTTTTACAAAAGGCTTGGTGGAGGAAAACCCTTTTAAAAAAGGGTTTTCCGGGGGCTCCTTTCCTAAAACTTTCAGTTTAAATTTAAGACCCATAGGTTTATCCTATGGGTTTTAAATTTATATTAAAAGTCTTTGGAAGGGGGTACGGGGGATAACCTTTCTACAGAAAGGTTTCCACCGATAAATCTAAATAAATTCTCTGATTTTATCAATTATTTTTTCCGTGTCTTTATATCCTTCTTCAAAATAGGGGATCAGGATTTCAGGCTTTCTTTCGGTTCTGCCGATTCCGTGGGTGTCGGATGGAGCAATCACGAGAACTTTTCCTTCCTTTTCAAGCTCGTAAAGCTTTCTGAGCTGTTCATTATACATAATATGACGATTTTCAAGTGCTTCAATAAGTTTCGGGTATTTTTTGTATGTTATTTTTATAAGAGGCAATAAGCTTTCTTTTTTCTTTACATAGCCTCTTTCACGGGTCAGAACTACAATAACCCTGTCACATCCGTCCTCAAATGCTCTTTCAAAAGGAATTGAATCTGTCATACCGCCGTCCATATACAGATTACCGTTTATTTCAACTGGCTGAAAAAGAATGGGCAGGGAAGAGGAAGCACGCAAAAGCATCCATTTCTTATCTATTTCATCAATTCTGTAATATTCAGGCATACCTGTTTCTATATTGGTTATAACCGCATGAGAGGTCATTCCGCAGTTTATATATGTGTCCCAGTCGAAGGGAATAAGCTTGTCAGGCATTTCATCATATATAAAATCAAGATTATAATATGATTTCTTCTTTCCGAGAAAATGCTTTATTCCCATATAACGTGAATCCTGCATATATTCTTCAAATATTTTTCTGTTTCTTCCTTTCTGACGGGAAGAATAAGAAACTCCGTAGGCTATACCTGCAGAAACTCCTATAACATACTCCATGTAAATTTCATTATCCAGAAGACAGTCCATAACTCCGCAGGAATAGGCAGTGCGGCTTGCTCCTCCTTCAAATACAATACCTGTTTTCATTTTTCTCTCCTCATTGCTTTTTGTTCGTCTTATTCTATCATAAAAATATTTACAAGTCAATTTTATATGTCAATTTTGCATACTAAAATCAACATAAAAATTTTTTTGTTGAATAAAAAGAAAATTAAGTTTATATTACCTAAAAAAGTAAACTATATATTGTGTATCATTTGAAAAAAATGTCTATATATTTGAAAAAAAAGTGAAATTTCCATTTGGATAACATTAATTATCCTATTTGGTGAAAACGTTATATTCCGCATAAAAACAGGAAAATCTTTTTATAATTATTGACAAAAGGGTTACAATTTGTTATAATATATCTGTGCCGAATGATGTATTGCGGACAGTTAAAAAGTATTTAATCAATCAAATTTTTCTTACAGGGTTACTTTTATGGCAATAATATTAAAGGCTGAACATATTTCCAGAGATTTCAAAATAGGTGACGGAAGCGTTGTAAACGCTCTTACAGACATAAATCTGGAAGTTGGCGAGGGACAGCTTGTATGCCTGCGTGGGCGTTCAGGTTCGGGTAAGACAACACTTGTAAATATTCTCGGCGCACTTGACCGTCAGACAGGCGGAGACGTATTTTTCTGCGGAAAGGATATCGGAAAATTATCCGATTCCGAAAGAGACAGTCTGAGAAGAAAAGACCTTGCTTTCGTTTTTCAGTCGGTTGCACTTATTTCCACAATGACGGCTTATGAAAATGTGGAATTTGCCCTGAGGCTTGCAGGTTATCCTTTAAAAGACCGTAAGAAAAGAGCAAAGGAATGTCTTGCACGAGTAGGACTTGAAAAAAGAATGACCCATAGACCGGGTGAGCTTTCAGGCGGTGAACAGCAGAGAGTTGCAATTGCAAGAGCTGTTGCGCACAAACCCAAGATTATTTTTGCAGACGAGCCTACCGCAGCACTGGATACACAGACGGGTATTGCAGTTGTAAGACTTTTCAGAGAGCTTGTACGAGACGACGGTATTACCGTAGTTATGACTACTCACGATGAAATGATGATGGAGCTTGCTGACATCGTTTACACACTTGATGACGGTAAGATTTCCGATATTACAAAAAATGAGATAAACTGATATATACCATTTAAATATATATTATTATATATACAGGCACAGCATTCAGGAGGATTTATGCCGCAGAAGGTTTTGCTTGCACCTCCAGAGAATGTAATGGTGCGGTGCGATAACTTAGTTAAGATTTATAAGACAACAGATGTTGAAGTAATGGCGCTTCAGGGTCTGGACCTTACCGTTGAACGCGGCGAGATTATGGGTATCGTGGGTGCGTCAGGTTCAGGTAAATCCACTCTGCTGAATATGCTGGGCGGACTTGATAAGCCTTCGGCAGGCAGTCTTTTTATTGACGGAAAGGATATGCTGAAGCTCGGTGATAAGGAACTTATCGAGTATAAGCGTAAAACCGTCGGATTTGTGTGGCAGAAGAACGCACGTAACCTTATTCCTTACCTTACGGCACTGGAAAATGTTGAAATGCCTATGCTGCTCAGCGGTTACAACAACCGCAGGGACAGAGCACTGGAGTTGCTTGACATGGTAGGGCTTTCAGCAAGAAAAAATTCAATGCTCGGTCAGATGTCAGGCGGTGAGCAGCAGAGATGCGCTATCGCTATTGCCCTTGCAAATAATCCGAAGCTTCTGCTTGCGGACGAACCTACGGGTGCAGTTGACACAAAGACCGCCAATAACGTTTTAGACGTTTTCAAACGTTTAAATAAAGAAACGGGAGTTACTATCATCATTGTAACGCATGATACGAACCTCTCGAAATCCATCGACAGAGTCGTTGCTATACGTGACGGCAAAACCTCGAGCGAGCTTATCCGTAAAAAACCTGCTCTCTATGAGAACATCTCTTTTGCGGAGCTTAGCGAAAAACAGAAATCTGAAATCAGGGCAATGCAGGAAAAGGAAGGACATGAAGAACTTACTGTCCTTGACCGTGCCGGCAGACTCCAGATTCCCAGAGAATATCTTGAAGCTCTCGGCATAAAGGGCGGCGACAAGGTAAGAGTTGAGCTTGAGGACGACAAAATTTCTATTTATAAGCAGTAATGCTTTTTTGAATCAGTTATTCAATGAGAAAGGTGGAGCTTATTTTGGGCAACAAAAAGAAAAGAATACTGGCTGCTGTTCTTTCGGCTGCAATGATAATTACAATGCAGCCTGTCGTTTATGCGGAGGAAGAAGCGACAGAAACAGCTGACAGTACCGCAGCGGCTGTTCCGGCGGCTGATGATGAAGGTGAAGAAGAGGTTTCAACAATCACCAACATCATGAGTACGGGCGACAGGGAAAATGCTTATACCGCATATTATGACAGGTATAAGGATAATACCGCACCCGATAAGGAAATAGTTATCGACGCTTCGACAGGTGTTACAGGTGAGGATTCCGATGGTGAAGTTCCTGAGTACACAATCGAAGAGTACGAAAAGGTGGACAACTGTTTCGTCTGGACAAATAACAGAGGTACGGTAACATATAATTTTACCGTTGAAGAAACAGGTATCTACAACATGGAATTTTATTACTACACAATTGCAGGCGCAAGCACAACAATTGACGTAGGTATTAAAATCGACGATGATTATCCCTTCACAGCATGTAAGGATATCACACTTGACCGTTACTGGGAGGACGCTTCCGCTATCCGTAAGGACAGTAAGGATAACGAGCTGAAGCCTACACAGGTTGAAAAGGATAAATGGGTAACCTACACAGTAAAGGATAAGGAAGGTCTTTTCAATGACCCCTATATCTTCTACCTTGAAGCAGGTGAACACACTCTTACACTTGAAGGTATCCGTACAAATATTGCTCTGAAAAGCATTACCTTTAAGAATTATGAAGATTTACCCGCATATGTTAAAGCTTCCGACGCAGATATTGCAGCAACTCCCGCTCTCACAAACGAGAACGATATCGGTTCAAAGACAATTCTGATTCAGGCGGAAACACCTTTAGAGAAGACAGCCTCTACTCTCTATGCTACATATGACAGAACATCATATCTTACAAGCCCCTCTCACCCTACAAAGCAGAGATATAACACTCTCGGAAGCGGCACATGGGATCAGGCTACACAGGCTGTAACATGGAGCTTTGTTGTTCCCGCTGACGGTTATTACAATTTTGCTTTCAAGGCAAGACAGAACACCATGAGAGGTTTCTATTCAAACCGCCGTATTTATATCGACGGTGAAGTTCCCAACGACCAGATGGATATCGTATCCTTCCCCTACGACCCCAACTGGTATGTTCAGAACTTGACAGACAGCGAGGGACGTGATATGTATCTCTACCTTACAGCAGGTGAGCATACAATAACAATGGAAGTTGTTCCCGGTTCTATCGGTGAAATCATGAGACGTCTTGACGACCTCGTATACGAACTGAACTACTATTACAGACGTATACTTATGATTACAGGTCCTGACCCTGATGAATACAACGACTACCTTGTTGATATACAGATTCCCGAGCTTATCCCCACATTTGAAGCTGCTATTGAAACACTTTATGCCGAAAAGGCTAATATTGAAAAGTTAGGTCAGGGTTCAGAAGCTTCCTCACTTGAATCCTTAGCGGTTATTCTCCAGCGCTGCTGCGATGAGAGAGATGAAATTCCTCAGATGGTTTCAACATTAAAGGACTACATTTCCTCTGTATCTGCGTGGATGAGAGACTACCGTGACCAGCCTCTCGAGCTTGACTACATTGAAGTACGTACAGTAAATGAAAAGGCAAGCACAGCAAAGGGTAATTTCTTTGAAGACTTTGCATTCGGCTTCCAGGCATTTGTCGGTTCATTCTTTGAAGACTACACACAGCTTTCTGACACAACTGAAAAGTCCATCAACACATGGGTTTCCCTCGGCCGTGACCAGGCTACTGTAGTTAAAGACCTTGTAGATAATGATTTCAACCAGAATAACAGCGGTATCAACGTTTCTATCAACCTTGTTCAGGGCGGTATCCTTGAAGCTACCCTCGCAGGTAAGGGTCCCGACGTTGCACTGTTCCTTGGCGGTGACTTCCCCATTCAGTGTGCGGCACGTGACCTTCTCGTAGACGTTTCCAAGTTCAATGACTATGAAGATGTTGTAAGCAAGAGATTCACTGAAAATATTACAACTCTTTACACCTACAGAGACGGTGTTTACGGTCTCCCCGTATCCCAGACCTTCCCCATGATGTTCTACCGTACAGATATTCTTGAGGAACTGGGCGTTGAGGAAATTCCTCAGACATGGGATGAACTTATTGATATTATCCCTGTATTACAGCGTTCATATCTTACAGTAGGTCTTCTCTCTCCTGCTTCCAACCTCTCCAGCTCAATCTTTGAATCAGGTGATACATTCTCAATGCTTGTACTCCAGACAGGCAACAATATGTATAACGATGAGCTTACACAGACAACATTCGACCAGAAGGTTATTGTTGACGCATTCAAGCAGTGGACAGACTTCTACACAATTTACGACTTTGAACAGACATACGACGCATTCTCCAGATTCAGAACAGGTGAAATGCCTATCGTAATCCAGAACTATACTTTCTTTAACCAGCTTACAGTTTCCGCTCCTGAAATCAAGGGTCTCTGGGACTTCACATTAGTACCCGGTACAGAAGTTCTTGACGAAAACGGTAATAAAACAGGTGAAATCAACCACGCTGCAAACTCCAGCAGCTCCGGTGCAGTTATCTTTACAAAGTGTGCCGATGTAAACGCAGCATGGGAATTCATCAAGTGGTTCACATCCGATAGTATTCAGGTTCAGTACGGACGTACAATTGAAGGTCAGATGGGTCAGATGGGTCGTTACGATACAGCAAACGTAAACGCTCTCGCTCAGCTCCCCTGGTCCAATGCCGAATATGAAAAGATTTCCGCTCAGATGAATCAGACAGTCGAAATTCCGATTATCCCTGCTTCCTACGCAACAACCCGTCACGTAAAGAACGCTTTCCGTGCAGTTGTAAACGACACATGGAATCCGAGATATGCTCTCTCTTCTTACAACAGAGACATCAATTCGGAAATCGAAAGAAAGAATCAGGACCTTGCAACTTTCGGTAATTAAATGGTCTGAAAAATAATTAGGAGGAATCGAGTTTTGGCTAATAACGAGCAGCAGACATTGTATCTTGAAGATAATAAATTCAAATATACAATTCTACAGATGAAAAAGAATGTCGGAGTATATGGTCTTTTAGCTCCGTACTTTATACTGTTCACCATATTTACCATAGTTCCAGTACTGCTCTCACTTCCTATGGGCTTTACAAACTTCAATATGGCGCAGTTCCCTCAGTGGGTAGGCTTATCCAACTTCTATTCACTGTTCCTTGAAGACGAAGTATTCCTGAAGGCTATCGAAAACACTCTCGTTTTCGCAGTTGTTACAGGTCCTTTAAGTTACTTCCTCTGCTTTATCCTTGCATGGCTCATCAATGAGCTTCCCGGCGCACTGAAGACAATCTTTACGTTTGTCTTCTATGCACCTACTCTTGCAGGTAACATCTATACAACATGGCAGTTAATCTTCTCCGGTGATACATACGGTATTGCAAACGC
>CAZGRB010000046.1:0-12945 GCA_964527695.1 uncultured Ruminiclostridium sp. | reverse complement strand
GGAGTCTCTGTCGCCGCAGTATGCGTCAACCTTTGCGCCTGCAAGAGCAAGGAAGCGTCCTGTATTGGGGTTGTAAACCTCGTTCTGCATCTGGTGGATGTAGCTGCCCTTGAAGTATGTGTGAGTGATGAACAGTGTGTACTGAAGATTTACCTGATCCTGTTCGTAGTTGGGGTCGTTTACAAATTCACAGTAGCCTGTAACGGAAAGCTTACGGGGCTTATCGGATGTGTTTGTAATCTTTGCATTCCATACTTCGTATGTAGCGTCCTTAGGAACGTAGTAAAGAGTTTCAGACTTTATTCCTGTGTATTCGGATGTGATAACTGTGTATGCTGTACCGTGACGGCATTCGCTCTTGAAGCTGTCAAGAGGCTTGCATACAGGGGACCAGGAAGCAGACCAGAAATCGCCTGTTTCAGCGTCCTTGATGTAGATGTAACGTCCGGGCTGATCCATTGCAACAGAGTTGAAACGGTAACGGATAACACGTCCGTTGGCACCGGATTTTACAAAGCTGTAACCGCCCGCATTGTTGGAAATGATTGCACCGTATTCGGGGGAACCTAAGTAGTTAGCCCACGCAGAGGGTGTATCGGGACGGGTAATGACATATTCCTTGTTTTTTTCGTCAAAAAAACCGTAGTTCATGGGAATAATCCTCCTGTGAAAATAATTGTTATACGGATAATGAACTATCACATAATATAATTATACCAGTAAATCGTTTTCAAAACAAGGGCGGTAATTTAGACAAACTTTCAGTTGTTTTTTTGTAGTTGTTGCACAAATCAGAAAATATTTCGGAGTTCTATATTCTCCTTCTCACGGCACAGCTCCATAAGGCTCAGCAATGTTTCGCATTCCACCAGCACTTCAGGGTTCTCATCACGGGCAAAGGCTTCTATCCGTGATACTGCAAGGGTTATTTCTACCATATAATCCTTATCTATAATAAACATATAGCTGCCGCAGTCATTCTGCCATTCTCCCGACAACTCCTCCGACAGCTTCTTTGTCAGCTCCATATCGCCGTTTTCAAAGCTGAGGGATATGTCATTTACCGTCTGCTCCGCTTCGCTGAGAGTATTATCGGTACAGATATAGCTTGCAATTCCCAGAATAATCACTACCACCATAATGAATGCGCATATAATTATCCGTTTCATTTCCGCTTTTCCTCCTTGAGAATCATTGTATAGCTTCCGTCACCGCAGGCGGTAAGCAGAAATACCGATTTCTGCTCGGTATTTCGCCGTTTCAGTGTATCTTCAAGCCACTTCCTGCCAAGTCCTGCCTTTACAAGCCCTTCTTCTATAAGAATACCGTCCTTGATTATGACTCCGGGAGGGTCGGTCTTTCCTTCGTCCTTGCGGAAGAAGTTGATTTTTCCTGTGGTTTCCACAATTGCATATCTTACATGGGTTATATCAAAAATATCCGAGTCGCGCATTGCTTCGAGCACATCGTCAATTGTATATCTGAGATTGCGCATTTCCTTCTGGTCAATTTTCCCATCTGATATTATAACCCTCGGACTGCCTGTGACAAGCTTCCTGAACCTGACGCTTTTCATCATGATTCCCGACATGAGAACGTCAATACACACTATCATAAGTATCGGTACAATTCCTAAAATCATAGGCATTGACGGGTCCTCAAGGGAAAGCGTTGCAATATTTGAAATGAGAATCGTGGTTACAAGCTCACTTGGCTGCAGCTCTCCCAGCTGCTTCTTGCCCATAAGCCGCAGAGCAGCTATGACAAGTGAAAAAAGAATAACGGAGCGTATAATAATTGTAAGCATTTTTCTCCTCCACCGATTTACTGTTACAACTATTTTTCCGTAAAAGTATTAATTTATGCAAAAAGGAAATACTACGGGAGAAAGGAATGATAAAATGGAAAAAAATCTTGAACATAATATTGTGAATATACGTTCTCTCATGAAAAATACAGGAGACCTTACAATAAAATACGCAAAGGTAGGACAGGTACCAATTGCTGTACTGTTCTGCGAGGGGCAGATTAACACAAACCAGATGGCAAATCTCGTGTACCGCCCTCTTAACGATATAGGCAACAGGAATAAACTGTCCTGTCAGCGTGTTATGGATATGATACAGGACGAGCTGCTGATTGCAGGCGAACAGAAGCAGGTCATCGACTATGACACGCTTATAATGTTTGTTATGAGCGGTTTTTGCGTTATACTTACCGACGGCATAGATTACGGATTTGCCATAGGGGTTCAGGGCTTTGAACGCCGCTCCGTAAAAGAGCCCTCCACAAGCATAAATCTCCGTGGTTCAAGAGAGGGCTTTGTTGAAGCAATACGAATCAATATGTCAATGGTGCGGCGGCGTATAAAATCCACACGACTTGTAATGAAAACAGGTAAGGTGGGTAAGGTTTCGGACACGGATATGTGTATCTGCTACATTGACGGCAAGGCGGATAAAAAACTGGTTGATGATATAGAAAGAAGGCTGTCAGAGCTTCCGCTGGATATTGTGCTTGAGGGCGGATATGTCCAGCCGTTTCTGGAAGAAAAGAGTAATTTCCTTTTTTCCGACGCAGGCACAACAGAGCGTCCCGATACCTTTGCCGCAAAGCTATGGGAGGGAAAGGTAGGAATCATTATTGACGGCACGCCCTTCTGCCTTGTTCTTCCTAAGCTGTTCACAGAAAATTTTCAGACCCTTGACGACTACACTCAGAAGCCGATTTATACCTCTCTCATGCGTATTCTCAGGTATGTGGCATATCTTACGGCGGTGCTTCTCCCGGGCTTTTACGTTGCAATCGCTAATTTTCATCCCGAGCTTATTCCTGACGCACTGCTTCTGAACCTTGCGGCTTCAATTCAGATAACACCGTATAATCTTATGGCGGAATGTCTTATCGTACACGTTTTCTATGAAATACTCCGTGAAGCAGGACTTCGTATGCCTACGGATTTGGGTCATGCAGTAAGCATTGTGGGAGGTATTGTAATCGGTGATATACTTGTTTCCGCAGGACTTGTGGGAGCACCCGTGATACTGATAGTTGCGGTTTCGTCAATTACAAGCTTTATTGTCCCCGATTTATATAACAGTGTTGTAATAATGCGTTTTTCCTTCATTATTGCAGGAGGCCTGTGGGGATTGTTCGGAATTACAATTGCAGGGCTTCTGTATCTTTATAAAATCTGCTCCATGGACTCCTACGGAATACCCTTTACCGCACCCGTATCCCCTTTTTCAGCAAAAGCAATGCGTGACACCTTTATACGTACAGGCTGGCGCAGCATGGCAAAAAGAAATCCCGTTTTCCGTGACCTTAACGGTGTAGAAACAGGTGAAAGGAGCGGCAATGAATAAAATAGGCTGGGGACAGCTGGGAATAATTCTTGCATTATCAAGAATTTTTGCCGAAGCGGCAAATTTCCCCTCGGATGACATCAACTACGGTATGCAGAGATTTACCGTTATAATCCTTTCTTATATCCTGCTGGGCATTGCTCTTATTCCCGTTTATATCATAACCTCACGGGGCGGTTCTGTGACAATGGATAATAAACCTGCAGCGATGATTATGATAATCTATCTTGTAATGGCAGGCATTTCCACTGCCACAAGGCTGCAGTTTTATACCTCTAGCACGATATTTGACGCTGCACCTGCGTGGCTTCTTATACTTTTTGTATCTGCCGTATGCCTTTACGGACTGTTCAAGGGGCTTTCTGCAGTTGCAAGGTCGGGTGTCATAATTTCCGTATTCTTCCTGCTTCTGCTTGCAGCGGTAATTATCGGAACAGCAGATAAAATACAGCTTCATTATCTCTACCCTGCTGTTTCCGATAATCCCTCCTCCCTTCTGAATGACGTAATAAACGAGTTTTCCAAAAACGGCGAGCTTGTGATTTTTGCGGCACTATGTAATAACGTCAGGGAAAAACAGCTTCGCAGTATTATTGTATACCCTGCGGTTGCACTTTCAGCTCAGCTTCTTATGACCTTCCTCTACAACACCGTACTGGGCGAATATCTCAATGTCACCAGCTTTCCCTTCTATATGCTGTCGGCATTATCGGACATTTCGCTTTTACAGCGGCTTGACGGAATTGATGTGGTTGTATGGGTAATGTCGGCAGTGATAAAGCTGTCGCTGCTCGTGCTGGCAGTGGAAGCTGTATGTATACAGGCGTTCGGAAACAGAAAGACGGCAAGGATAACCGCTTCGCTTGCTCTTGCGCTTACAGCAGGAATAAGCATTTATTTCAGCGTCAACACCGATGATTTTCTGGTATTTGCAGGAATACTGGAAACTGCGCTGCCTCTTCTTGCGGCAGGAGTTATCGCACCCTTGTGGGCAATCGCAGCAGCATATATGAAAAAGCGAAAGGAGAAAACAGTTGAAACAGCTTAAAATATTAATTCTCTGCCTGTTTTCAGTCTGCACCCTTTCAGGCTGTCTGCATCATTCCGAACTGGACAAGCTGGCTATTGTGGAAGCTATCGGAATAGATTATTCTGACGGAAAATATCAGGTCACCGTTCAGTACTTCAATATGGAGGGCACAGGCGGAACTGCTCCCATTGACAGCACCAAGGCAAATGTGGTGAATGTAACAGGCAAGGGCGAAACCGTAAGCACTGCTCTTGAAAGTGCAACACTGAAATGCGGAAAAAGCTTCATGTACGGAATCACGGGCATTATTGTTCTCGGGAGGGACGCGCTGGAAAAAGACGTACTGAAGACCATGAGCTTTGCGGAATCCTACTATCAGAGCAATTGCTCCGTGCTTATCGCTGCCGCCGACCAAAAGGCGTCCGATATTCTGGAAGTAAAATTCAAGGACGGGATTATTTCCGTAGAACATCTTAAAATGCTTCTTGACAACTCCCAGTATTACGGAACAGGTGAAAATATAAGGATACAGGAGCTGCTGAGTGAGCAGCGCCGTGAATATGCAGGTACGGCTCTTCCTATGCTTTCAGCGGTTTCAGGCGGAGAAACCGCAGATGACGGAAAAACCGTGGTGATAACAGGCGGTGTCCTCATTTCGGACAGAACCTTTACCGCCGACCTTTCCCTTGAAGATATGTCAGGGCTTCAGCTTATAGGCGAAAAACCTGAAAATACTCTTGTCACGGTGTCTGCAGAAGATGAAAAGGTAAACGTGACAATTTATGATATTGATACAGAAATAAAGCACAGCTTTACCGACGGAAAACTGTGCTTTAATATAGATATTCACGCCAACGGAAAGTACACGGACAGTCAGCTTCACAACAAGGAACTTGCTTTCAGCGGTGAAATTGAAACAATGTGTGCGGAAATCCTGACAGAACGTATCGGAAGGGCGCTGACCGCTACCGTAAACCGTTATGGTTGCGACCCGTGCGGACTTAAATATGTTATTTCTTCGACGGACTATAAAAACTGGCTTGTAATCTCGGATAATTTCGGAGAAATGCTCAGGGAGGCGCAGTTTGTTATAACCGCAGATATAGATATTGACCGTTTCGGAATAATTCATTAAAAATACCGCAGAGCTTTTGTTCTGCGGTCAGATTGTCGAAAAAGCTATTTTTCGACAATCTGACCGCCTGCGAGAGGCACACGCAGACGAGGAAAAAGACCCGATAGGCGTACGAGGGTACGTTGAGGGTCTTTTGACGAAGTAAGCAAAAATGCTTTTGCCAAGCCGTTTATGCGGCTTGGCAAAACTTTTATATAAGCTTATTAATTTTTATCCTGAAAAAACTGCTGAACTGCATTTTTGCGGTGCGTGGGTTTATCGACAGGCTGACCGCAGAGCTTTTGCTCTGCGGTATTTTGCTTATGCAACCGTTATCATTGTATCAATATACTTTGAAGAATCCTTCTTCAGCGTAATTACAATGTTGGAAGAGCCTGCGCTCTTACCTGTGAGAATAAGCATACATTCAATACCTGTGGAGGTCTGCTTGATAGTAGCTTCACCTTCTACGACTGCCTTGTTGGAGATATATACAGTGAAATCGTCAAGAGATGTACCGTTCTTGATATTGAACTTAAGGACTCGGGAAGTCTTTACGGGAATTGCGGAATAATCATTGCCGCTTGCCCATGAAATAGTCTGGGAAGCTGTGGAATCTGTGTAAGCAAGAAGTGTAACAGAACCTGCTTCATCAGCTTCCTTTACAGTGCCGCTGAAGTTGCCCGGAATGCTGTTTTTGTCATAGCAGGAGCTGCTGTATGCGTAAGAAGCAACCTCTGCATAGCAGGTTACAGACGAACCGTTCTTTACATCGGCAGGAACCTTTGTAAGAACTTCGATTTCAAGGGCGTCGCCGATAAGAATTTTGGGGCAGGTTACAAGATATATATCATATCCGTTGCTGTTTGAGCTCTTCTTTGAATAAGTTACTGCAGAACTGCCGTATGCGGCAATTTCAACAAGCTCAAGCGACTGAGGCACATAAACGTAAAGCTCACAGCTGTTGAGAATCTGATTGTCAGACTTGTTGTTTAATGTAAGAATGTATGAAATAACGTCGTTTGAATATACCTTTGTTTCAGATATAACTTCAGAAACCTTTCCTGTAGATGCGGAATCAATAAGAACCTTGCTGAAAGAAAGTTCTGTCTTTCCGTAAACATTGCTCTTAAGGGCGAGGTTTACATCCTGGGCTGCTGCTGTGTAAGTGTTGTTCGTGGTAGCATATGTATCAAAATATGTGCTGGTTACTGCGGTTGCATAGCTGTTTACCGTAGTAAGCACTGTACCAGTGGAAGAATAAGCGCCGCCGTTCTTGATAGTAATAGCAGGTAATGCGGAGGATACTGCCTGATTACCGCCGCTTACCACGGATTCGTATGCACGGTACTTCTGTCCGTTGAACTTGAATACAACCTTGTACTTATTGCCGGGCTTTGCCTTTGTAAGCTGATAGCTTCCTGCAACTCCGTTGAGACTGGTTGTTGTGGTTGTTTCCTCATACTTGTTGGTTTCTGTGTTGAGAAGCATTACGGTAATGTTGTTTATGCCCTGCTCACCTGTCTGTAAAATTCCGTTTGCTTCGGAAACAAGGGAATCATCCCATACACGGCCGCTGATAGTGTAGTTGTTTGACTTCACCTTGTAGTTGCAGGTTACTACACTGCTGTTTGCATAGCCCTTGCATTCTGCATAGAATTTAAGAGTTGTATTTTCTGTAAGAACAATGGGCTCCTTGTAAATAGCACCGTACTTTACAGGGTCTGTACCGTCTGTTGTGTAGCAGATTCTTGAAGAAGCTGTACCGCACTTGAGAGTAACTGTCACAGACTCTTCATATTCAGTTGCAGTGTCCTTATCCGCCGTGGGGACTGCACAGGTATCAACTGTAATTGCTCTTGATTTTACCGAGCTGTACTTACCGTCCTTGTATGCAACTGCCTTTACGGTAGTATCATCATCAATTACAAACTTGGAAGTGTACTTGTAATCATTTTTATCGGGAGTTGTGCCGTTTGTGGTATAGTAAATGACAGCACCCGCTGTATCACATTCAAGCTTTACGCTCTTGCCGCCGTAAACCTTATAAACGGTCATTTCAGGCTTTTCAATCGTTGAAGAAGCATCGTCCTCCTCATATTCGGCAGCGTCATCGCCGTTAAGATATGCCTTGAGAAGAGTTATATCCTTTACTGTCACCTTGCCATCGCCGTTCATATCGCAGTTGTCTCGGCATACATAGGAAGTTTCGCCGTTCTTGTACTTGATAAAGCGGCTGTAATCTGCACTGTCAACTGTGCCATTGCCTGTAACGTCACCTGTAAGGGTGTCAACGTCAATCTTCTTTGTCATAACTGCGCTGGTTGAACCATTCTTGACAGCAATTGCCCTGATGGTTGTATCCTTCTTTACAACAAGGAGTCCGCCGCTGTATTTTTTACTGCTGGTAGTAGGCTTGGAGCCGTTGGTTGTGTAATAAATCGTAGCACCGCTGGTTGAACAGGAAAGCTTTATCTTTCTCACACCCTTGGAGCCCTTGATAAGATAGGAGGGCTTTGCAACCGTTGCGTTGTACTCCACTGTAACTTTTTCTGTGCTGAGCGCTTCGGCAAAGGATGTAACAGGCATAGCTGTTATACCTACTGTTGCTGCAAGAAGCACTGCTGCGATTTTTCTTTTTAAATTCATACTGACCTTTCCTTTCCTCAGAGGGGCAAAATTATGCCTTCTATTTTATAAACAACTTTTCGGAGAAAAAAGTGACACAATTTTTTCATTTTTTCTGAAAAGCTGTTATTTTTTGTATACTTGCACAAAAACAAATACGCTTATTCTACAAATCCGTCATCCAGTTCTACATCACTGTCCAGATTGTTTCCTATCATATCTCTTCCTCGTACATAGTACTTGTCACGCTGTACCTTTACTGCTTCGTCAAGAATACGCTTCACCTCTCTGGGGTGTCTTACGGAGATAAGCTTCTTGTCAGGCGTATCCTTATCCTTGGAGATAATGGTAATTGTTCCGCACCTTACCATTCTCTGGAAAAGCGTAAATGAAATCTGCTTGTCATAAACCCTGTAAAGTTCGATTTCGTCTTCCTTTATATTGATAAATCCGATTTTTGTGTAGAGCGAGGTATCGGTAATTATATATCTTGTGAATGATATAGGCATACCAAGTATACATTTTCTGCCTGCCCATAATACATTGCCGTAATCACGGCGGAGTTTTTCCATATTCATAAAAACACCCTTTCTTTATTACTGAGATTTTTTATTGTTCTGCGCTGCCTTTTCTTCACGGCGGCGCTTTTTTTCCTGTCTTTCCAGTTTCTCTGCATCTTCCTGTTTTTTACGTCTTTCCGCTGAATCACGGCTAAGAGAAACGGGAATGTTGCTTTCCTCGTCAATGCATTTTATATCCGTATAGCATTCCGAATCGTGAGGAAGAGCTTTCTTTTTCAGTCTTGCAGATACAAAAGCCTTTGCGGCACTGTAAATTACCGCAAAAACAGGAATGCCGACAATCATGCCCCAGAAACCGAGGATTCCCTGTCCTGCGAGAATTGCAAAAATTACCCAGAAGCTGGACAGACCCATGCTTTCTCCGAGAATCTTCGGGCTTATTACATTACCGTTTACATTCTGGATAATAATAACAATGATAATAAAAATAAGGCTTTTCAGAGGGTCCTCCATAAGTATGAGAAACGCACTGGGAATTGCGCCGATAAAGGGGCCGAAATAGGGGATAATGTTTGTAAGCCCCATAATCACCGAAACCAGAAGCGCAAAGGGAATATCAAAAATTGTAAGCGCCACAAAGGTGATGCAGCCTACAATGAATGAATCAATAAGCGTACCTGTAATAAAATTGCCGAAGGAGCTGTGTATTTTTCTGATGCCGCTTATAAAGCTGTTGGCGTGCTTTACTGTTGCAACGGAATAGATTACCTTCTTTGCCTGTGCGGCGAAAAGCTCCTTGCTGTAAAGGCAGTAGGCGCTGACCACAAGTCCTAAAACTATATTCATGAGCGTTCCTACAAGGCTCATTATTCCATTCGTAAGAAAACCGAGATAGTCGCCTACCTGCGGAAGAATATCAAGCGAAAGAAAATTCCTGATGCCCGCAGCCGCCTCGTTTACAAGTGCCGTAACCTCAGCACCGATTTCTGGATAAGAATCAAAAATATTGTTTACCCAGCCTGTCACCGTGTCAACATATGACGGAGTGTTTGCAATAAGCGTCTTTATGGTTATATCAAGCTGAGGTGCAATTGCGCTTATAATTCCCACAAGAAGAGTCAGGAATATAAGTATTGCAACAATAATGCTCAGAACTCTTGCAGGCTTATTCTTGACAAATATATTAAGCTCACCGCAGGATTCCTTACAGTCCTTCTTCTTTGGCGGAAATATCCTTCCGAACACCCTTGTTTCAAAGAATATTACAATAGGGCAGAAAAGATATGCGAAAATAAAACCGTAAATTATAGGCATTATTGCATTTATAACGTTCTGTATTCCGCCCGAGATTTTTTCGTGGTTCGTAATTCCCACAAAAAGCAGTATTGAAGCGGCAATTACAAAGAAAGCTGTAAGACCCCAGCCCAGATACTGCTTATTCCATCTGAATTTCATATTTCCTCCAGCGTCGGATTTCAAATATACTTATACAGTTTGATTATACACCGTTTTCCTTTATCTGTCAACGATTTTTGTGTAAAATTACCTAAAATAAAGTCGCCGTTCCACAGTTTTCTGTAAAACGGCGTTATCATTTATCTTTTATACTTTGTAGCCTTGATTATCTTCTGACGTGAAAATTCCTCGCGTTCCTTTTCCTCAAGGGCGGAGGTAATGAATTTCACCTGTTCCCTGTATGTGGGAATAACGATATTCTTAAGGGCATTTGCCCTTTTCTGGGTTTTTCGGATTGCCACTGAAAGGCGGTAAATACTGTTTTCGATTTCTGCAAGCTTAATACTCATATCCTTTGCTTTTGCAAAGGATATGTATGCCATATCAAAGCGGCTGTTTGTCTCGGTGAGGCTGTAACGGAGCTTCGGCTTCCCTTTTTTATGGGTCACAGCAGGAAGCTCTACCCCCATTACACTTCTGAAACTGAGCTCTATGCCGTTATCCTCGGGGATACGCTTTACATCGTCGGAAATTACACCACATACAATATTTGCGGTACGCAGTGCCGCATATGCCTCGGAGAAAGTGTTTTCAAGGCTTTCCTTAAGCTCTGCCGCTGCGTCGGAAAGACTTACCATCTCGCGTATGAGAATGTTACGCTTCCTGTCCATAAGCTCATAGCCCAGCTGTGCCTGCTTAAGCGAACGGCGTGCGGCAATAAGATTGCCCTTTGTGGCAAAAACCTGTCCCGCCATAGGAAAACCTCCTTTTCATCATTTTCTGTAATGCTTTTCGATAAGCTCCGAATTCATTCGGTCAAGCTCGCCCTTAGGCAGCAAGGAGAGTAAATCCCACGCAAGCTCCAGAGTTTCGTCCATACTTCTGTTTTCGTCAAAGCCCTGATTTAAAAATCTCTTTTCAAATTCCACGCCGAATTTTATATACCGCTTGTCGATTTCGGAAAGCTCGTCCTCGCCGATTACCGAAGCGAGAGAACGTGCGTCCTGCACCTTTGCGTAAGCGGCAAAAAGCTGGTTCGCCACATCGCTGTGGTCGGCTCTTGTATATTCCTCGCCGATACCGTCCTTCATAAGACGGGAAAGTGACAGTAGCACCGAAAGTCCGGGGTAGATACCCGTGGAATCAAGCTCTCTGTCAAAAACTATCTGACCCTCGGTAATATATGCGGTAAGGTCGGGGATAGGGTGGGTAATATCGTCATTAGGCATTGTCAGAATCGGAATCTGTGTTACAGAGCCTGTACTGCCTTCAATTACGCCTGCACGCTCGTACATTGACGCAAGGTCGGAATAAAGGTAACCGGGGTAGCCCTTACGTCCGGGGATTTCACCCTTTGAGGAGGAGAACTCACGGAGCGCTTCACAGTAGGAGGTAATATCAGTCATAATAACCAGAATGTGCATATTTTTTTCGTAAGCGAGATATTCCGCCGCAGTAAGCGCACATCTGGGGGTTAAAATACGTTCGATAATAGGGTCGTTGGAGAGGTTGAGGAACATTACAACTCTCTCACTTGCGCCTGCCTGCTCAAAGGAACGGCGGAAATAGTCCGCAACGTCGTTCTGAACACCCATTGCCGCAAAGACAACCGCGAAATCCTGTCCTTTTTCTTCGGCAAGCTTCGCCTGCTTTACAATCTGCACCGCAAGCTTGTTGTGGGAAAGACCCGAGCCCGAGAAAATGGGGAGCTTCTGACCACGGATAAGAGTCATAAGGCAGTCAATTGAAGAAATACCCGTATGGATATAGTTTCTGGGATAGACACGTGCCACGGGATTCAGCGCACGTCCGTTTATATCCCCTGTCTTTTCCGCAAATACGGGGCCGAGACCGTCAACGGGTCTGCCTGCACCGTTGAATACTCTGCCCAGCATTTCGGTGCTGAGAGGAATTTCCAGAGGCTTGCCGTGAAACTCCGTACGGGTGTTTTCAAGGGAAAGACCCGATGTACCCTCAAAAACCTGAAGGATAACCCTGTCGCCCTCCATCTGTACAACTCGTCCAAGTCTCTTTGAACCGTCGGCAAGCTGCAATGACGCAATTTCGTCATAAGCAACGCCGTCAACGCCCTCAAGGCAGACAAGCGGTCCGTTTATATCTTTTAAACCTGAATACTGAATTTTCATTTTTTAGTATTCTCCTTAAATCTTGCTAAGCGTTTCTTCAATTTCACGCTCATAAACGGCAAACATCTCAGGCTTGTCGTTAGGTATATCATATTTCATCTTTATAAGCTTTTCAAAAAGCCCCGTGCCGCTGATTTCACGGAAGGTCTTTCCGCTGCTGATAGCTTCAAGAGCTTTTTTGTGGAGCTTCAGAATCACCTTCATCATAAGCAGCTGCTTTGAAAGCGGAACATAGGTGTCATCCTTGTGGAAGGCGTTCTGCTGTAAAAATCCTACTCTGATAAGCTTTGCCGTTTCGATTACAAGCTTCTGGTCGTCGGGGAGTACGTCTGCACCAATAAGCTTTACAATTTCCATAAGCTTGTTTTCTTCCAGCAGAAGATTGTTTATCTCACGGCGGCAGGAAAGAAAGTCCTCGCCCACATTTTCACGGTAGTAATCCTCAAAGTCATCAACATATTCCGAATAGCTGGTAATCCAGTTGATTGCGGGATAGTGTCTTGCATATGCAAGGGATTTGTCCAGTGCTAAGAAGCAGCGTACAAAACGCTTTGTATTCTGTGTTACAGGCTCGGAGAAATCAGAACCCTGAGGGGAAACTGCACCGATAATGGTTACGCTTCCTCTTTCGCCCGAAAGAGTTATGGTATTTGCGGCTCTTTCGTAGAATTCCGAAAGACGGGAG
>CAZGRB010000045.1:4980-12947 GCA_964527695.1 uncultured Ruminiclostridium sp. | reverse complement strand
GGTAGTACTTGCACCCAAGACTGCAGCTGCAGGAAAAAAAGCAAAGAACAATGCTGATGAATAATCAGTACAATATGTAAGGAGGACACTAAAATGCCTAAGAACAAGATTAAAACTCACAGCGGAGCTAAGAAGCGCTTTAAGTTCACAGCAACTGGTAAGGTTAAGTACCAGCGTACAAACCGCCGTCACAGACTTACACAGAAGGCTACTAAGCGTAAGAGAATCAACCGTGCAGCAGGCTACTGCGATTGCACAAACGTTGCAGAAGTAAAGGCACTCATGCCTTACGCAAAGTAATCGAACAAAGAACAACAGGAGGAATTAAACAATGGCACGTATTAAAGGCGCATTAGCTACTCGTAAGAGAAGAAATAAAGTATTAAAGCTTGCTAAGGGTTACTGGGGCGGTAAGTCCAAGCTCTTCAAGACAGCCAAGGAAGCTGTATGGAAGAGCGGTCAGTATGCTTATATCAGCAGACGCTTAAAGAAGAGAGATTTCAGAAGACTCTGGATCGCTAGAATTTCCGCAGCCTGCAAGATGAACGGTATGAACTATTCTACATTCATCAACGGCTTAAAGAAGGCTAATATCGGCTTAAACCGCAAGATGCTCTCCGAAATCGCTATCAACGACGCAGCAGGTTTCACAGCATTATGCGAAAAGGCTAAGGCTGCTCTCTAATTAATAAAAAGTATCACGCCTGTAGTATATCAGGCGTGATATTTTAGCATATAAAGGTTTTTATTTTCTGTGCTTTTCATCGTCATTTTTGATGATTATTTCGTTGCTGAACATCTCCTCGGGATGTCGGTTAAAATAATAAATGCACACTATAACAGAAGACAGCATTGATATAAGAACACCTGCAACAAAGTATACTTCCACAAAATGAGCAACGTCTTCGTTAAAATCGTAAATACCGCCGATTCTGGCAAACCCTTCGGCAAGCGGAATCTCTGCTATGCGTGAAATCACCTTTGCTGCAACGGCTGCAGATGACAATACTGCTGTGAGCAACGAAACAACGGGGCAGGCGATGACCCCGAATGCGTCAATCTTTTTTGCAAGAAAGCGGTAATCAAAGAATATAAGAGCGGTTGTAATAAATGCAATAACGTAGGAGTTTATCATTCCCGAATCAGGTACAGTCTTATCGGGTGTTACCGTTACAAGCATCTGTGCAATCCAGATTGAAGCAAACCCTGCAACCAGTGCACCGAAAAGACCTTTTATGCTGCCTGAATCAAAGCGCAGATTTATTTTCTTTTCATTTTTCTTAGGCTGTTTTTCAGCTTCAGACTGTGGAATTTTCGGGAGCTCAGGCTCAGTTCCTTTGATTCCGAGTATTTTAAGCTGTTCAGTGAGCTTATCTAAAAAATCAATTAAAAGTACGAGATTTTCCTGTAAAAGACAGTATTTGTTCATTTTTGCTTCAATAAATCCGTATTCACAGCACTGACTGTTGATTGTATTTTTAGACAAGCTTTCGCTAAGCTTATTTATAATGGCAGCAATGGCTTTTTCCTGTTTGAACGGTGTTTCGGCGAAGATTCTTATTATATATTCATCCTCTGTATCGCTGACAACCACACCGTATTCAAGCTTTTTGCCGATTAATGCCATATGTTCGGCGTCGTATGTAAGACCGCTGTCCTTTTCAGCAAGGGAAAGTTCGGAAAATTTCATTTTTTGTCCTTTCTTTTGTTTTGAATTATCTTTTATTTTAGCACATAGCAGGAGCAATGTCAAATGAATATTTCATCACGTAAAAATCCGCTTGTGACTCATTTCAGAAAGCTTGTCCGTGAGAGGAGCTACCGGCACGAGTGCGGCGAGTTTCCCGTTGAGGGTGCAAGACTATGCCTTGAAGCTCTGAACAGCGGACTTGAAATAACCTCGGTTCTTGTAACAGAAAATGCAAGGGAAAAATATCCCGATATTGTTGCGGCAATTTCCGAGGAATTTACCCCTGATATTATAAATGAGGACATAAGTGCATATATTTCTGATACAAAATCCCCTCAGGGAGTATTTATAACTGCAAAAATACTTGACAAAAACGATTCAAGGGGTAAAATAGTAAATGGCGGAAAATATATCATTCTGGATAACCTTCAGGATTCAGGCAATATCGGTACTATTATCCGTACCTGTGACGCTCTCGGAATCGACGGTGTGATACTTTCGCCCGAATGTGCGGATATATATTCCCCTAAAATTGTGAGGAGTGCAATGGGCTCTCTTTTCAGACTGCCTGTAATAATTGCAGAGCTTACAGAAACAATAGCTTCTATGAAAGGCAAAGGCTTTACTGTATATTCTGCCGTGCTTGACGAAACGGCGCAGAGTATTTCGGAAATCACTCTGGGTAAAAATACAGCAGTTGTTATCGGCAACGAGGGCAACGGTGTTTCAACAGCGGTGACAGAAGCCTGCGGAAAGAAAATATATATACCAATCAGCGGAGCTGAATCGCTTAATGCGGCGGTTGCGGCTTCTATTATAAGCTGGGAAATGACAAGGAGGCAATAAACAGTGTCAAATTTAGTAATCGTGGAGTCTCCCTCTAAAATCAGAACTGTCAAGAAATATCTTGGCAAGGATTACGAGGTTGTAGCTTCGGCAGGACATATCCGCGACCTTCCCAAATCAAAACTCGGTGTAGATATTGAAAACGGTTTTGAGCCGTTCTATGAAAACAAGCGTGACAAGGCTTCCCTAATCAAGGAGCTCAAGGCACAGGCCAAAGATGCGGATATTGTTTATCTGGCAACCGACCCTGACCGTGAGGGTGAGGCTATTTCATGGCATCTGGCACACGTACTTAAGCTTGATGATGATAAGGCTGTCCGTGTAACCTTCAGTGAAATCACAAAGAATGGTATTGAAACAGGTATGGCTCATCCCCGTAAGCTTGATATGGACCTTATAAATGCGCAGCAGGCAAGACGTGTTCTTGACCGTATCGTTGGTTACAAGCTTAGTCCATTCCTTTGGAAAAAGGTAAGACGCGGACTTTCAGCAGGACGTGTTCAGTCTGCTGTTGTAAGACTTATCGTTGACCGTGAAAAGGAAATCAACGCTTTCCAGAGTCAGGAATACTGGAGTGTTGACGCAAAGCTTCGCGGTACTGCTTCAAAAAAGCAGTTTCCTGCAAAGCTTGCCGAGGTTGACAGCAAGAAGGCTGAGCTTAAGAATAAGGAAGAAACGGATAAGATTCTCAAAGTGCTTGAAAACTCTGATTTTATCGTTTCTGCAATCAAGAAGAGTGTGCGCAAGAAGCAGCCTGCACCTCCCTTTACAACTTCAACTCTCCAGCAGGAAGCTTCCCGTCGTCTTTCCTTTAATGCAAGACGTACAATGAAGGCAGCGCAGGAATTATACGAAGGCGTTGAGATTGAAGGCCAGGGAACAGTGGGTCTTATTACCTACATGAGAACGGACAGCCTCCGTGTTTCCGAAGAAGCACAGAAGGCAGCGGCGGCACTTATAAAAGAACGCTTCGGCAAGGAATATCTCCCTGCAAAGCCCCGTGTATACAAGGCAAAGACCAATGCACAGGACGCTCACGAAGCAATCCGCCCTTCTACTCTCACAATCACCCCTGAAATTGCAAAGAAAACACTTACAGGTGACCAGTATAAGCTTTATAAGCTCATCTGGGAGCGCTTTATGGCGAGCCAGATGGAAAATGCGCTTCTTGACGCAGTTGCAATTGACATAAAGGCAGGAAACTGTCTGTTCAAGTCTTCGGGCTTTACTGTAAAGTTTGACGGCTTTACAAGGCTTTATGAAGAAAGTGCCGACAACAGCGAAGAGGGCGGCGCACTTCCCAAGCTTACAGAGGGTGAAAAGCTTACTGTAACAAGTCTTGGTGGCAATCAGCATTTTACACAGCCGCCCCCAAGATATAATGAAGCAAGTCTTATCAAGGCAATGGAGGAATACGGAATCGGCCGTCCTTCCACCTACGCTCCTACAATTTCCACTATTCTTGACCGTCATTATATTGAACGTGAGCAGAAGCAGCTTAAGCCTACTGCTCTCGGAGACGTTATTACCGAGCTGCTGAGTTCGCACTTTGAGAAGATTGTTGATACCAAGTTTACCGCAAAAATGGAACATCAGCTTGACGAAATAGAGGAAGGCAATATTGAATGGGTTAAGGTTCTCGAGTCATTCTACAAGGATTTTGCCAAGAGTCTTGAAAAAGCTGAAAAGAATATGGAGGGTAAGAGGGTTAAGGTTCCCAATGAGCCTACCGATATTGTCTGCGAGCTTTGCGGCAAGCACATGGAAATCAAAATTGGTCCTTACGGAAAATTCCTCGGCTGCGAGGGCTTCCCTGAGTGTAAGAATACAAAGAAAATCGTAAGCGAAGCCAGCGGCAAGTGTCCAAAGTGCGGCGGAAAGATGATAGCACGCAAGAGCAAGAAGGGTAAGCCTTTCTTCGGCTGTGAGGATTATCAGAACTGCGGTTTTATGACATGGGATACCCCTGTTGCCGATATCTGTCCTATCTGCGGAAAGACTCTTTTCAAGAAGGTCGGCAAGAAGGGCAGACTCTATTGTGCGGCAGAGGGCTGCAGCTATGAAGCGGCGGAACAGGATAAGGCCAATGAAAGTTAAGGTAATCGGCGCAGGTCTTGCAGGCTGTGAAGCTGCATGGCGGCTATCGAACAGTGGTTATGACGTTGACCTGTATGAAATGAAGCCTGAGAAATACACGCCTGCTCATCATTATAAAGGCTTCGCTGAGCTTGTGTGCAGCAATTCTCTGAAGGCGTCCCGAATAGAAAGTGCAGCAGGCATGCTTAAAGAGGAAATGCGCCTTTTAGGTTCAATTGTAATGGAAGCTGCTGCGGCAACTTCCGTTGAAGCAGGCGGAGCGCTTGCAGTAAATCGCACAGATTTTTCGGATTATATAACGGAAAAGATAAATAATCATCCGAACATAAATGTAATCTGCGGCGAGGTAACCGAATTTCCCACTGAAAATGCGGTTATTGCCACAGGTCCGCTTACAAGTGATGCCTTTGCTGATGTAATCTATACAAAGCTCGGTAAGGCGCTCAGCTTCTACGATGCGGCGGCTCCTATTGTCACCGCTGAAAGCATTGATATGACAAAGGCGTTCTATGCTTCACGCTATGACAGAGGCGAAGCGGATTACATCAATTGCCCCTTTACAAAAGAGGAATACGAAGCGTTCTATAATGCTCTTGTAACCGCTGAAACCGCACCTCTGAAGGAATTTGAGGATTTAACGGTGTATGAAGGCTGTATGCCCGTTGAGGTGCTTGCAAAGCGTGGTATAGAAAGCGTCCGTTACGGTTGTATGAAGCCCGTGGGACTTACCGACCCACGCACTGACAGACGTCCCTATGCGGCGGTACAGCTCCGAAAGGAAAACAAAGAGGGTACGCTCTATAATATTGTAGGCTTCCAGACCAATCTCAAGTTCGGTGAACAACAAAGAGTGTTCAGGATGATACCGGGACTGGAACAGGCGGAGTTTATGCGCTACGGTGTAATGCACCGCAATACGTTTCTTAACAGCCCACAGCTTCTTACTGAGCAATTTATGCTACGTGACAGCGATAATATCTATTTTGCAGGTCAGATGACAGGTGTTGAGGGATATACAGAAAGCGCATACAGCGGAATTTTAGCCGCAATGCACCTTATAAGAAGCATTGAGGGCAAACCTCTGTTATCATTGCCCCTTACATCTATGGGCGGCGCATTGTCAAGACATATTTCAACCGAAACAAAGAATTTCCAGCCTATGGGAGCGAACATGGGTATTCTTCCCGAAATAGGCGAGCGAATCAAGGATAAACAGGCAAAGTATGCTAAAATCGCAGAAAGAGGACTTAACGATTTCAGAGCGGTTATAGCAGAGGAATTAAGATAATGTTCCTATTTAAGCAAAGCTGGAACAGAAAGGAAAACGAAATGAAAATTGCAGTTGACGCATTCGGTGGCGACAACGCTCCCGACGAGGTAATCAAGGGTGCGGCTGAAGCTGTGGAAATGTATGGTGTAGATATAATACTTACAGGTGATGAAAATACAATCCGTGAGCGTATCAAAGCACTGGGTGTATCCGAAAAGGGTATTTCCATTGTTCACGCAGACGGTGTCATTCAGATTGAGGACAACCCTCTCGATATCCGCAAGGCTAAGAAGGACTGCTCCATGGGTAAGGCTTTCCAGCTTGTTGTAAACGGTGAGGCTGATGCGTTCGTAAGCGCAGGCAGCACTGCGGCAATCGTTGTAGGCGGTACAATGGTAACAGGCAGACTAAAGGGTGTAAAGCGCCCCTCTCTCACACCTCTCATGCCCGGTGCAGAGGGAATCTATCTGCTTACCGACGGCGGCGCAAACTCCGAATGCCGTCCCGAAATGCTTTTACAGTTCGCTGTAATGGGCAGCATTTATATGCAGAAGGTTATGAACATAGCAAACCCCAGAGTAGGTCTTTTAAACATAGGTGCTGAGGAAGAAAAGGGCAGAGAACTTGAAAAGGAGACATACGCACTTCTCAAGGCGTCAAATCTTAATTTTGTCGGCAATGTTGAAGCACGTGAAGTACCTCTCAATGCTGTTGATGTTATTGTTACGGACGGTTATACGGGAAATATTTATCTCAAAACTGTTGAAGGTATGGGCAAGTTTATGAAGAAGGCACTGAAAGAAACAATTTTCGGCGGTGGTATTGCAAAAATCGGTGCTGTTTTCTGCATGAAGGGTATCAAGGAAGTATCAAGAAAGACAGACTACCGTGAAACGGGCGGTTCTCCTCTTTTAGGCTCTGCAAAGCCTGTTATCAAGGCTCACGGCAGCAGTGATGCGAAAGCATTCAGAAATGCAATCCGTCAGGCAAAGGAATTTGTTGAGAAAAACGTAAATGCAGAAATTGAAACAGCGCTTGCGGCCTTGAATACCGAAAAGGAGATGGTCTGAGTGACTGAACTTGAAAAGGCAATAGGTTATAAATTCAGTAACACAGCTCTGCTTGATGAAGCTCTGACCCATTCTTCTTATGTAAACGGCAAAACCAACAGCAATGAACGTCTTGAATTTTTAGGTGACAGCGTTCTGTCCGTTGTCGTATCGAAATATCTGTTTGAAAATCTTGATATGCACGAGGGTAAGCTTACAAAAATCCGCTCCCGCCTTGTCTGCGAGGACAGCCTTTACGGTTTTGCGAAAAAAATTGACCTTGGTGCAAATATGAAGCTTGGCAAGGGTGAAGAAAACACAGGCGGACGTGACCGCCGTTCCATTCTTGCGGATGCTTTTGAAGCGCTCATTGCAGCAATTTACCTTGACGGCGGTCTTGAATGTGCAAGAGAATTCATAATGAAATTTCTCCCCTCTATTGATTCCATAAAGAGCGGAAAGCTTGTGCTGGGTGATTATAAAACTGTTTTACAGGAGATTATTCAGCAGAACCCTGAGGAGCATATAGCTTACGAGGTTGCAGGCGAGGAGGGCGCGGCACATGAAAAGGTGTTTTTTGTAAATGTTCTGCTCAACGGACAGGTTATCGGTGCAGGTAAAGGAAAAAGCAAGAAGGAAGCGGAGCAGGCTGCCGCTAAAGAGGCTATAAGTCTTATGGGTTATGAAACAAACTAATCTTTCAGTATTTATTCCTCATTACGGCTGTCCCAACTGTTGTTCATTCTGCAATCAGCGGACAATCAGCGGTACAAAAACACCGCCCTCTACCGATGAGGTATATGAAATTCTGTCTGAGCAGCAAAAACAGCTTTCAGAAAAGGAAATGTGCGCAGAGATTGCTTTTTTCGGAGGCAGTTTTACGGCCGTTGACCGTGAATATATGATAAGTCTTCTGAAAACTGCACAGTATTTTACTCAGAACTATCCTGAGCAATTCTGTGGAATCCGCTGTTCAACCAGACCAGATTGTATTGACCGTGAAATTCTCAATATT
>CAZGRB010000045.1:0-4970 GCA_964527695.1 uncultured Ruminiclostridium sp. | reverse complement strand
AGTACGACATGACTACAATTGAGCTTGGCGCTCAGAGTATGAATGACACGGTGCTCTTCGCAAACCGTAGAGGCCATACCGCCGAAGCGGTCAGAAAAGCCGCAGGTCTCATAAAGGAATACGGCTTTACGCTGGGTCTGCAGATGATGACGGGGTTATATAAGGATAAGCCTGAATACTGCATGGAAACTGCCCGTGAGTTTATTTCGCTGGGTGCTGACTGCGTGCGTATTTATCCTACTGTCATTCTCAGAAACACCTATCTCGGCGAGCTTTATGAACAGGGTAAATATGAAAGCTTCGGCTTTGATGAAACCATAGATTTATGCGCTGAGCTTCTCGCATTGTTCAATGAAGCAGGTATTCCCGTAATTCGTCTCGGACTTCATTCGGGCGGAGATTTTGACGGGGAGATTCTCGGCGGTGTATATCATCCTGCTTTACGTGAAATAACCGAAGGCAGAATAATGTTTAACCGCATGAAAAAGGCAATGGATGAATCGGGAAAAAAGCGATTCAGAATATATACCGACCGCAGGAATATAAGCTTTATCAGCGGTCACAAAAAGGAAAACAAGCTGAAGCTCAGCGAACTCGGCTACAGCTTTTCAATAACACAGGAGGACGGCACAGACCTTCGTATAGAGGCATTGCCGTAATTTATCTATGTTTTTTAAATCACTTGAAATTCAGGGCTTCAAGTCCTTTGCGGACAAGACGGTACTGAATTTTGACACTAAAATGACTGCCATTGTCGGAAGCAACGGCAACGGCAAGAGTAATATAAGCGACGCACTGCGCTGGGTAATGGGCGAGCAGGGCGCGAAAACTCTGCGCGGAGACAAGATGGAGGACGTAATTTTCCATGGTACTGTTGCCCGTAAGCAGATGGGTTTTGCCAAGGTTGCCCTTTCCATTGATAATACCGACCGTGCTCTTGCAGTGGACAGCGACGAAGTTATCGTTACCCGTAAGCTTTACCGCACAGGCGAAAGTGAGTATCTTATAAACGGCGATAAGGTGCGTTTAAAGGATATTCATGAGCTTCTCATGGGTACAGGTCTCGGCCGTGACGGTTATTCTATCATTGGTCAGGGACGAGTTGCGGAAATCGTAAATGCAAAGGGCTCACAGCGCCGTGAAATTTTTGAAGAAGCTGCTGGTGTTTCCAAATTCTTACATAAGAAGGCGGAGGCGGAGCGTCAGTTACAGCGTGCGGAAGAGAATTTCCTGCGCCTTAAGGACATCGAACTTAGTCTTGAAGAGCGTCTTCCTACTCTTGAAAAGCAGTCTGAAAAGGCCCGCAAGGCAAAGGTGCTTATTGAAGAGGAAAAGAAGATTGAAATTTCCGTTGCGGTAGCTGAGCTTGACAAGCTGCAGAAAAATCTTACCGAAACTGAGAATGCGATTCTTGTAAATCAGGGTGAATGCGAGCATTTCGACCGTGAAATAAGCGAGCTTGAACAGGAAAATGAACAGCTTTCCATTACCAAGGCTCAGCTTTCCGCACGTCTTGCGGATTTACGCAGAAGCAGCGATGAAACAAAGGATGAAATTGCTGAAGCTGATAAGGCAATTGCCGTGCTTGAAAATGAAATACGTCACAATGAAGTAAGAGAAGAAGAAATCCACCGTCAGATTGAAGCAGGCAGCAAAAGTGCTGCAGAATTTGACAAGCAGATTTCTGATATAGAAAAGGAAATAGAAGCCAAGAAGGCTGAAATTGCAAAGGCTGAAAAGGCAATGTCCGACCTTAGCGCAAAGCTTACCGCTTCCGCTGAGGAGAACAAGGAGCTTGACGATGAGCATAAGGAGCTTGACAACAAGACAGGTATGCTCTATGCGAAGCTGACTGAAGCAAAGCTTACATTGCAGCAGGCAGAAAAAACAGCCGCAGAGCTCAGCGACAGCCTTACAGCAGATAATGAACGCATCGAGAATCAGGACAAGCTTGCTGACGAATACCGTGCAAAGCGCCGTGCTCTCAGCCGTGAGCTTGAAGAACTGAACGAAGAAAAGTCCGACATTGAAAACCGACTCGGCGGTTACACAAAGCTTTTTGAAAGCAAGAATGAAAAGCTTACCGCAAAGCAGGAAGAGTACGATAAATTACGCAGGAGCTATGACCAGAAACGTCAGCGTTTAGAGGTTCTTTCCGATG
The DNA here is from genome assembly GCA_964527695.1 of uncultured Ruminiclostridium sp. Taxonomy (GTDB): domain Bacteria; phylum Bacillota; class Clostridia; order Oscillospirales; family Ruminococcaceae; genus Ruminiclostridium_E. Next base: position 2,809 of record CAZGRB010000045.1, on the reverse strand, counting down.
TTGAAAAGAACATGGTCGGCTATTTCTCCAGTGTAAAGGCTGTTATGCACGCTGTTAAATCAGGCAAGCTCAGCGGTATTCACGGTACGGTTGCAGATGTTATTTCCGTGGATAAAAAGTACGGAATTGCCATTGAGACCGCACTTGGCAATGCTTTGCAGAATATCATTGTAGAAAACGAAGAAACGGCAAAGCGCTGTATCCGTTATTTAAAGGATACGAACGGCGGCCGTGCCACCTTCTATCCTCTCACTTCCGTAAAGGGCAGTGCTCTCCAGCAGAACGGACTTGAGGATGAGGACGGCTTTGAGGGCCTTGGTTTTGAGCTTCTTGATTATGACAATAAATATGACGGAATTATAAAGTCTGTTCTCGGTAAAACTGCGGTAGTTGATGACATCAATACAGCAACACGCATTGCCAAGAAATATGGCTACAAATTCCGTATTATAACTCTGGACGGACAGATTGTAAACGCAGGCGGTTCCTTTACAGGTGGTTCCACAAAGGAAACCAGTGGTATCATCTCCCGTAAGCAGGAAATCGACACTCTTACAGCTGAAACACAGTCCCTTTCCGATACAATTCAGCTTATGAAGGGCAGCTTCTCCGAATTGCAGGCAGAAGTAAACAAGATGAATCTGGAAATCGAGGGCTACAAGGAAAAGCTTGCACAGCTCCGTCAGGACGAAGTCCGTCTTACTGCCGAAATCGGCGGCGTCAAGGACTTAATCCGTCAGTGTGAGGAGCAGCAGGAAAATGCTGAGCTTATTATCGACAGAAGCAGAAAGCAGATTGCACAGCAGAAGGAAATTATTGCTGACTGCGGTGAAAAGATAAAGGAATACGAAGCACAGATTGCTGAAAACGAGAAGCTTCTTGAAGCTTCGGGCGAAAAGCTTAAAAAGGCGGACAGCGAACGTGCTGAAATTTCCGAAAAGATAAGCGCACTCAACATCGAGCGTCTTACTGCGGGCAAGGACATCGAAAGCTTCAACGCTCAGATTGAAAATATCAACCGCACAAAGGCTGCGGCTGGTGAAGACAATGAACGCAGACTTGCGGAAATTGAAGAGCTTAAGAAAAACAGTGAAAAAATTGCTGAAGAAATTAAGGAAAAGCAGATTGCCATTGAAGAATCCAGAAGCCGCTTCAGCGAAAACAACAATACAATCAGCACTGTTATCGCAAAGGAAAATGAATGCGAACGCAGAATGTCCGAGCTTACAAAGGAAATCCGTGAAAAGGGCGATGATAAGGTAAAATTCTCCAATGCACTTGCTGTTGCGATTGAGAAGAAGGCTTCTATTGAAAAGGAAGACGAAAAGCTGAGGGTAACTCTGTGGGATAAATACGAGCTTACAATTACTGAAGCTCGTGAAAAGGCTGAAAAGCTTGAAAATCTTGCAGAATCACAGAAGCAGCTTGCAGATTTACGTAGAAAGATTACAGCTCTCGGCAGTGTAAACTTTGCCGCTATTGAAGAATTTGAAGAGGTAAAGACAAAGTATGACGAGCTTTCGGGACAGCTTAAGGACGTTGAAAAGTCAAGGCGCGACCTTGAAAAACTTATCTCAAATCTTACAACGGACATCAAGGCACGTTTCCTTGCAAGCTTCAATGATATCAACGAAAAGTTCAGCAAGATATTCAAGGAAGTATTCGGCGGTGGTGAGGCTCATCTTGAGCTTATTGACCCTGAAGACGTACTGGGCAGCGGTATAGAAATTTTTGCGGCACCTCCGGGAAAGCTTATCAAGAACTTGATTTCGCTTTCGGGCGGCGAGCAGACAATGGTTGCCATTACAATTTATTTTGCAATCCTCCTTCACCGTCCCACTCCGTTCTGTATGCTGGATGAGGTAGATGCGGCTCTTGACGAAATCAATGTTGTGAAGTACGTGACATATCTGAAACGCTTCTGCACACAGACTCAGCTTATGGTTATCACTCACAGAAGAGGTACAATCGAAGGATGTGATGTGCTGTACGGTGTATTTATGCAGGAAAAGGGTGTTTCACGTCTTATCCATCAGGAGCTTATTGACGATATGGAGCTGGAGCTTGATTAAATAAAAAATCAGAGGTATTTATGGGATTTTTTGATAAACTTAAAGAGGGTCTTAAAAAGACCAAGGACAGCTTTGTTTCAAAGGTAGAGGTGCTTGTAAATTCCTTTACAAAGATTGATGAGGATTTCTTTGAGGAGCTTGAAGAAACTCTCATTTTATCGGATATAGGTGCTGAAACCTCCTGCGACATCTGCGACAGACTGAGAGCGGAGGTAAAAAGAACAGGCACAACCGACCCTGCCGAGGTAAAGGGTCTTTTAAAGAACATTATTGCAGATATTTTAAGCGGCAATCATGAGCTTGACTTTAGCACAAAGCCTGCCGTAATCCTTGTAATCGGCGTAAACGGTGCAGGTAAGACAACCACAATCGGTAAGCTTGCGGCAAATCTTAAGAATGATGGTAAAAAGGTGCTTGTTGCGGCGGCTGATACATTCAGAGCAGCGGCAATTGACCAGCTTAATGTGTGGACAGACCGTGCAGGAGTTGAAATTGTAAAGCACGCAGAGGGCAGTGATCCTGCGGCGGTAGTGTTTGACGGCTGTGCGGCTGCAAAGGCAAGAAACGCAGATGTTCTCATTATTGATACCGCAGGCAGACTCCATAATAAAAAGAATCTTATGGAGGAGCTTAAAAAGATTTCCCGTATAATCTCCCAGCAGCTTCCCGAAAGCGCACTAGAAACACTTCTTGTTCTTGACGCCACAACAGGGCAGAATGCTGTAAATCAGGCAAGA
>CAZGRB010000044.1:0-13086 GCA_964527695.1 uncultured Ruminiclostridium sp. | reverse complement strand
TTAAAGGTTACAGCTTCCGAGGTTATCAAGAAGCTTATGCTTCTCGGAGAAATGTGCACAATCAACCAGACAATTGACTTTGATACAGCGGCACTTGTTGCGGAAGAACTGGGCGCAAAGGTTGAAAAGGAAGTTATCGTAACAATTGAAGAACGACTCTTTGAAGAGGTTGAGGATACAGAAGAAAATCTCCAGCCCCGTTCACCTGTGGTTGTTGTTATGGGTCACGTTGATCACGGTAAGACATCATTGCTTGACAGAATCAGAAACGCAAGCGTTGCAAGCGGCGAAGCAGGCGGTATTACACAGCACATCGGTGCTTACAAGGTAAACGCAGGCGGCAAGGACATCACATTCCTCGATACTCCCGGTCACGAAGCGTTCACATCCATGCGTGCAAGAGGTGCAAGCATTACTGATATTGCTATTATCGTAGTTGCGGCTGACGACGGTATCATGCCCCAGACAGTTGAAGCTATCAACCACGCAAAGGCTGCGGAAGTAAGCATTATCGTAGCTATAAACAAGATGGATAAGCCCACAGCAAACCCCGACAGAGTAAAGCAGGAGCTTACCGAACACGGTCTTGTAGTTGAAGAATGGGGCGGCGACGTTATCTGCGTTCCCGTTTCCGCTAAGACAGGCGAAGGCATTGACGAGCTTCTGGAAATGGTAAACCTTTCCGCAGAAGTTCTCGAATTAAAGGCTAACCCCGACCGTCTCGCACAGGGTACAGTTATCGAAGCAAAGCTCGACAAGGGCAGAGGTCCTGTTGCAACAATGCTGGTACAGAAGGGTACACTGAAGCAGGGCGATGTTATCATTGCAGGCACATCCGTAGGCCGTGTAAGAGTAATGAGAAACGACAGAGGCAGAACTGTAAAGGAAGCAGGTCCTTCCACTCCTGTTGAAATCATGGGTCTCGGCGAAGTTCCCAGCGCAGGTGACAGCTTTGCTGTTGTTGAAAATGAAAAGCTTGCACGTGAGCTTGTTGAAAAGAGAAAGTTTGACGCCAAGGAAGAACAGTTCAAGCTTTATCAGAAGGTAACTCTCGACAACCTGTTCTCTCAGATTGAAGAGGGTGAAATGAAGACCTTACCTCTTATCGTAAAGGCAGACGTACAGGGCTCTGTTGAAGCGGTGCGTCAGTCTCTCGAAAAGCTTTCCAACGAGGAAGTTCGCGTAAGAGTAATCCACGGTGCGGTTGGCGCTATCAGTGAAAGCGACGTTATGCTTGCTTCCGCTTCCAACGCTATCATCATCGGCTTTAACGTAAGACCTCACCCCGCTGCTGCTGAAAATGCAAAGCGTGACGGCGTTGATGTAAGACTTTACAGAATCATCTATGACGCAATCGAAGAGGTACAGACAGCTATCAAGGGTATGCTTGCTCCCAAGTTCAGAGAGGTTGACCTTGCAAGAGTTGAGGTGCGTCAGGTTTACAAGATTACAAACGTTGGTATTGTTGCAGGCTGCTACGTGCTTTCGGGCAAGGTAGAAAGAAAGTGCAGCATCAGAATCGTACGTGACGGCATTATCGTAGGCGACGACAAGATTGACGGCTTAAGACGTTTCAAGGACGACGTAAAGGAAGTTGCTGAAGGCTACGAATGCGGTATCAGCCTTGAAAAGTTCACAGACATCAAGGAAGGCGACATCTTTGAAGCATATATGATTGAAGAATATCGTGACTAATCCGCATTGCGGATTAGTCCGATGAAAGATGAAAAATGAATGATGAATGATTTCGGAGCGCCGCTTTGCGGCGAGTTTTAAAACCGTTGACGTAAGCCGACACAACAATCCTTCATCTTTCATCATTAATCGTTCATCAAAAAGGAGGGTAATATGGCAAATCATAATATTGACAGACTTACCGAGGACGTAAAGAGAGAAATTTCCGTTGCTATGCACGAGGTAAAGGACTCAAGAATAGCAGACGAAATTGTATCTGTTTCCCGTGTGGAGCTTACAAACGACCTTTCCTACTGCAAGGTATATATTTCCGTGCTGGGCGCACCCGAAAAGGGTGAGGCGGCTGTTGAATGCCTCAAAAAGGCGGCAGGCTTCTTCAAGCGCCGCATAAATTCACGCATCAAGATGCGCAAGATGCCTGAGCTTATATTCCTTGTGGATAAATCGCTGGACTATTACGACAAAATGAGCAGAATGCTTGATAATCTGCCGAAACCGACAACGGAGGAAACAGATGACAGCGAAGAAGATTGATATAGAAGCGGCGGCGGAGTTTCTCCTCGCCCATGACAACTACACTATCCTTTCCCACGCAAATCCCGACGGCGACACCGCAGGCTGTGGCTACGCTCTTTGCCGTGCGCTCCGAAAAATCGGCAAAAAGGCAAATGTTCTCTGTGCAGACTCCTTTTCCCGAAGATTTTCCTTTATGTGGGAAAATCTCCCCGAGCAGGATTTCACCGAAGAAACAGTAATTTCCGTGGATGTTGCGGATTCCAAGCTTTTAGGCGCAAACCGTGAAATATACGAGGGTAAAATAAAGCTGGCTATCGACCATCACATTTCCCACGTTGATTTTGCGGAAAGCTTATGCCTTGAACCCTATGCGGCTGCCTGCGGACAGACTATCTTCAAGATTATAAAGGCAATGGAAATCCCTATGGACAAGGATATTGCAGCTTGCCTTTATACGGCGATTGCAACCGACTCAGGCTGCTTCAAATTCTCCTCCGTAACTCCCGAAACCCATATGATTGCGGCGGAGCTGCTGGCGTATGATTTCGGCTTCTCGGAGCTGAATTACATTCTTTTCGACTTAAAGACCAAGGAAAGAATTGCTCTTGAAGAAAACATCTACAGCAACATGAAATTCTACCTTGACGGACAGTGTGCAATAATCATCCTGCCCAGAGCGGTGCTTGACACGGTGGATTCCGAGGACTCCAACGGCATTTCCGCAATCCCCCGTCAGATTGAAGGGGTAGAGGTAGGCGTTGTGCTGAAGGAAAAGAAGGACGGAAGCTGGAAGGCGTCGCTGAGAGCCAACAGCCGTGCCGATGTGCAGAAAATCTGCTCGGTTTTCGGCGGCGGCGGACATAAAAAGGCGGCAGGCTGTACCTTTACGGACTGCACTCCCGAGCAGGCGATTGAAAAACTTGTTCCCGTAATCAGGGAAGCATTAGAGGTAAAATGAACGGAATAATCTGTATTTATAAGGAAAAGGGCTATACGTCCTTTGACGTTGTGGCAATACTCAGAAAGCTCTGCGGCACAAAGAAAATCGGACACGGCGGCACTCTCGACCCTATGGCGGAGGGCGTACTGCCCGTATTTATCGGCTATGCCACAAAGGCTGTGGATTATTGCCCCGACACAAGCAAGGAATACCGTGCGGAAATGCGCTTCGGCGTTACAACAGACACGCAGGATATCACAGGAAAGGTGCTTACTACTTCGGATATACAGGTGGGCAGAAATGCACAGTACGTTCTTGAACAGCGGTTCAAGGGCGAGCAGATGCAGGTGCCGCCCATGTACAGTGCGGTGCAGGTGAACGGACAGCGTCTTTACGACCTTGCAAGACAGGGTGTTGAGGTGGAGAGAAAGCCCCGCCCCATCACCGTACATTCCATAAAATTCGAGCAGTTCGGAGATAATACCGCAACAGCGGTAATTGCCTGCTCAAAAGGCACATATATAAGAACGCTCATTCACGATATGGGGCAGGTCACAGGCGCAGGTGCGGTTATGACCGCTCTTACAAGAACCCGTTCGGGAAATTTCACCTTAAAGGACTGTTACAAGCTTTCAGAGGTAAGAGCAGCCTACGAAACAGGCGGAACGGCGGCGGTAGAAAAGCTGCTCATGCCTATTGAATGGATTTACAAGAGCTTTCCCCGTGCGCTTCTGGACGAGGAACAGGCAAGACTTTTCAGCAACGGTGTTGTGCTTGACGCAGGCAGAGTTGCATTTGAGACGGACGGTGCGGAAAAGTATCGTATTGTAGGCCCCGACGGCGAGCTTCTGGCTCTGGGCGAAATCGGGGAAAACAAGGAGCTTAATGTAGTCCAGCGCTTCAAGGTTTTCCGTGAACAGGTAAAGAAAGCAAGCGAAGAACCTTTGGTTGAACCGAAAAACGGACTTCGTGACATTTCCGAGTTAAAAGGAGTAACATTATCTTGACAGCTAATAACAGACCGTCGGCGGTTGCTCTCGGCTTCTTCGACGGACTTCATCTGGGACATATTGAGGTTATAAAGCGTGCTCTCCTGAAGGACGGACTCTGCCCCGTGGTTTTCACGTTCAATGACAAGACCAGCCTGCCAAAATTCAGCGGCAAGAAAGGGCATTGCATCATCACTCATGAACAGAAGACCCGTATTTTTGCGGGGTTGGGTGTTGAGAGAGTCTATGCTCCCGATTTCTCGGACGTAAAGGACTATTCCGCAAGGGAGTTTGTGGAAAAAATTCTCCGTGACGAGCTTTCGGCGGCCTTTGTGGTATGCGGCTACGATTTCCGCTTCGGAAAGGGCGGCGAGGGCAACCCCGAAACCCTTAAAAGTCTTTGCGGCGAATACGGCATTGAGTGCAGCGTTGTACCTGCGGTTGCGGTAGACGGAGTAACTGTAAGCTCAACCGTAATCCGTCAGCTTATACGTGACGGCAATATAGAGAAGGCAAACCGCTATCTGGGCTATGAGCTGTCCTATAATCTGCCCGTGCAGACAGGCAGCAGAATCGGCAGAACTATCGGTTTTCCCACCATAAATCAGGAAATACCCGATTACATGGTAAGGCCGAAGAACGGCGTTTACAAGAGCTGGACAATCGTGGACGGAAAGACCTACCGCAGCATTACCAACATCGGCGTGAAGCCTACCGTTGACTACAAGGGCGAAAGCCTTATGGAAACTCATATAATCGGCTTTGACGGCGACCTTTACGGACGGACGGTAAGTGTTGCATTACGGGAATTTATACGTGACGAGGTGAAATTCGGCAGTCTTGAGGAGCTGAAAAAACAGCTGGAAGCGGATAAATCCGCTTCATAAAGTTCACAGGATATATTCATAAGCTATTCACCCGTTTTTCACGGGCATGATGTACAATTTGTTTTTGGTAAAACATCAAACATAAACAATCCTCACAGAAAGGGGATAGATTTCAGACAATGATTGAAGTAAAAAATCTTACGAAAAGCTACGGCAGCAAAAAGGCCGTAAACAACATTTCGTTCACAGCAGAGGGCGGACAGGTTCTGGGCTTCTTAGGCCCTAACGGCGCAGGCAAATCCACCACAATGAATATCCTTACAGGATACCTTTCCTCCACCGAGGGACAGGCATTTATCGACGGAATTGATATTCTCGAAGACCCTATAAAAGCAAAGAAGCTTATAGGCTATCTTCCCGAACAACCGCCTCTCTATTTTGATATGACAGTAGACGAGTACCTGAATTTCGTATACGGACTCAAGGGGTGCAAGCTCCCCAAGAAGTCCCACCTTGACGAAATCTGCGAAATTGTCAAGATTACAGACGTAAGAAAGCGCCTTATCAAGAACCTTTCAAAGGGTTATAAGCAGCGTGTGGGCTTTGCACAGGCTCTTGTAGGCAACCCCAAGGTGCTTATCCTTGATGAGCCTACCGTAGGTCTCGACCCCAAGCAGATTATAGAAATCCGTACTCTTATAAAGCGTCTCGGAAAGAACCATACGGTTATTCTTTCTTCCCATATTCTCCCTGAGGTTCAGGCGGTATGCGACAGAATCGTAGTAATCAACAAGGGCAGAATTGTTGCCAACGATAACACCGATACCCTTGCAAAGAACCTTTCCTCCGACCATAAGCTTATACTCCACGCAGAAGGAAGCCCTGAGGAAATCAAGAAAATCCTTGATTCCATTCCTGCTATGGAAAGAGTTTTCGTTGCAAGACAGGTTGAGGATAAGGTAAGCGAATATCACCTTGAAGCAAAAGAGGGTGCAGATATCCGCCGTGACGTATTCAAGAAGCTTGCGGCAAGAAATTATCCTATTTTAATGATGCGCTCCAACGAGCTTACCCTTGAAGAGGTATTCTTAAAGCTTACAACAGGCGACCTGTACGGCGGCGCAGAAAAAATCGAACAGAAGTTCGACAGAATGAGCAAGGGAGGTAGTATCTGATGTTTTCGGTTTTAAAGCGTGAGCTTTCCGCTTATTTCAAATCTCCCATAGGCTATGTATTTATAGCGGCAACCTTCCTGTTTTCGGGATTTTTCTTCTGGAGCTTCTCTTTAAGCGTGGGAAGCACCGACGTTTCCAGTGTATTTCTGGGAATGTTCTATGTCTATATGATTTTCGTTCCCCTGCTGACAATGCGTCTTATTGCAGAGGATAACAGGCAGAAAACCGACCAGCTTCTGCTGACAGCGCCTGTAAGTCTTTTTGGACTTGTACTGGGAAAATTTCTTTCCGCTTACATTATCTTCCTTATGGGCGACCTTATCATGCTTATCTACGGCGTGGTAATGAGCTTCTATGCAACAGTGAACTGGGCTCTTATTTTCGGAAACTTCATTGCCCTTGCTCTTGTGGGCGGCGTGTTCGTTTCCGTGGGGCTTTTTGTTTCGTCTCTTACGGAAAGCCAGATGATTGCGGCAATAGGCTCTTTCGGCGCAAATCTTGTGCTTATGCTTATTACAACAATCGCTTCGGTTATTCCCGTTGATTTTATTTCCGACATCATAAGCAGTCTTTCTATTTTTGACCGCTACTATGAATTCACAACAGGTATTTTCAGCCTTTCAAATGCGTTTTTCTTCTTTAGCGTTATCGTTATTTTCCTTTTCTTGACGGTAAGAGTGCTTGAAAAGCGCAGATGGGCGTAAAAAGGAGGTATTGAAATGTCAGAAGAATTAAAGAACAATACCCCCGAAACAGCGGCAGTTTCCGAAAAGAAAAAGGAAAAGAAAAAGACTCACCGCAAAAACGTTTTTAGAAGCAAAAAGTTCAAGCACGGCTCATTATCCGTATTGTTCACAGTTATTTTCGTTGTGGCAATCGTGCTTGTCAATGTAATTCTTAACCTTGTCCTTGACCGTTTCGATGTAGAGGTCGACCTTACCGAGGGTGCAATCTACACCATGGGCGAGGAAATGGAATCCTTTATAAAGGATTCGGAAAGCACTGTCAATATGTACTTTGCTACCGATGAGGAAACCCTTGAAAACGCAGGCTCCGTTTATAAGCAGACTCTCGAATTTGCCAGGAAAGCGGAAGGTCTCAACAGCGGATACACCGTACAACACGTAGACCTGCTTACAAATCCTACCTTTGCGGAAAAATACGTAGATGTAGCCGAAGGAAGCCTTGTAATCGAATGTGAGGAAACGGGCAGATACAGAGTTTTCGACATCGGCAATGACTTTTTACAGTATACAATGTCCGACGGCGAAAGCTACAGCTACTCCGACGCTTATATGATGAGTATGTATTACAGTTATTCCGTTACAGCCGAAACAAGTATCGCCGAGCAGGAGATTTTATCGGGCCTTATGTCCATTACAAAGGTAAACCCCGTTAAAATCGGCGTTCTTACAGGCTTCGGCGAAACAGACTGCTCCGACCTTACAGCGCTTCTTGAAAAGAACTCCTATGTTATTGAAACACTGGATATCGACCTTGCGGAATCTGTTCCCGATGAATATGACATTCTTATCCTGAACGCTCCTTCTCTGGATTACAGCACAGATGCGGTCAACAAGCTGGACACATGGCTCAGCAACGGTGGTCTGTACGGCAAGAATCTTGTATTCTTCGCGGCAACCTCCAGCACCTCTTCAACTCCCAACCTCAATCAGTTCCTTGCAGAGTGGGGTCTTGAAATCGGCGAAGGTATCATTTATCAGACGGATTCAAACTATTTCTATTACCCTTATATGTACTATTACCGCGCTTCAATTGCGGACGACACGGAATATTACAGCTCAATGCAGCTTGATTCCGCCTCCACCTTCCGTGCGGTAGGCGTAAGACCTGTAAAGCTTCTCTGGGAGGAAAAGTCCAACTTTGTAAACACTCCCGTTGTTCAGACCTACGGCGAAAACAGCGTAATCTGTCCCTTCGGCGCTCCCGAAGACTGGACAATCAACGACGCTGAGGAATCGGGTCAGTTCAACCTTATCGTTGAAGCATCAAAGGTGCGTTATGACGGTACAACTCCCTATTACAGCAGAATTATTGCCTGCGGAAGCGAAAATCTCTTTGTGGACAATTTCCTTTCCGCCACAAACTATAATAATGCCGAGGTTGCGGTTTCAATCTTCAACACAGTTTCAGGCAACGCAAATGAGAGTATAAAGATTACTCCCAAATCCTTTACTGCCACAACCTTTGAGATTGACGCTTCACAGCAGGGCGGAATTGCCGTAACATTTGTAATTATCATACCTGTTATTATTATTATCACAGGTATTGTGGTATGGGTACGCAGAAAGAGATTATAATATGAGCAAAAACAAGCAGATTTTAATATTTTCAGGTATAGGACTTCTGGTTCTGGGCGGCGTGACAGCAGCATTGATGCTGACCGCCCCGAAGGAGGAGCCCGATGAAACGGAAACAGAGATTGTCGAGGACGAAACCGACGAAAGATGTTACCTTACCGACAAGACAATTGACGACATCCTCTCGGTGAATGTTGTAAACAGCTTAGGCGAGTACGACATTATCAAGGACAGTGACGTATGGACAATAGACGGACTTCAGGAGGCGGTAATTTCCAATGATTCCGTGGAAACTCTTGCAGCAAACGTTGCGGCTATGACTGCAAGCGACTTTGTTGAAGAAAACGCCGGAGACCTTGCAAAGTACGGACTTGACCTTCCTACGGCAATTGTTACAGTAAATTATGCCGACGGCTCTGAGTTTTCATTCAGCATGGGCAATGAGGTTGCAGCAGACACAACCAAGATTTATCTCTGCGAAACAGGGGAAACAACGGTCTATACCTACAAGGCGTCAGCCTTATCCTTGTTCAACGAGGAAAAATTCGCCTTCATAAGCGTAGCGGCAACACCTGAGTACGACCAGTCCTCGGGAGAAGAGGTCCTGAAGCTTACAATTGAGCGCTTTGACCTTGAAGAGCCTATTGTAATTGAAACGCTGCCCGAACCCGATGACGGAACTCTTGCAGTTTTCGCATACGAAATGACAAGTCCTTATACAGCTTACGTTGACCTTACAAATGCTCCGAATTTCATGTATAGCATTTTCGGTCTTACAGCTGATAAAGCAGCATGGTTCGGTATGTCCGAAGAGGATTATGTAATTTCGGGACTCAGCGACCCCAGCTGTGTATTTACCGTTGAAACCAACGTAAAGAACTACACAATCACCTTCGGAAACGCGCTTTCCAAGGAGGTTACAGATGAAAACGGAAATGTGACCACCGAGATTGCAGGCTTCTACGGAATGTCCAGTGAGGTGCCGGATACATTGTTTGTATTCAGCCTTGAATCAATTGAAGCAATGGTAATCCAGCCTGACGACCTTATTTCAAGACTTTTCCTCATGCCCTACATCTATTCCCTTGACACGGTGCAGTACGAGGATTGTCAGGGAACAGCCTTTGAGCTGGGCTTTGAAACCCTGCAGAATGAGGACGGCGAGGAAGTGCATAAGCATTACCTGAACGGTGAGGAATACGACGAATCCAGAATCAAGAATATGTATCAGTATCTTATTTCCGCTTCGGGCGAGGAAACTTATTTTGAAGAGGAAAAGGGTGAATTGCTGGCACAGGTTACCTACAACTATAAAAAGGCAGGAGAACAGCCCCATGTGGTGCAGTTCTACAGCTGTGACGAGGACAGAAGCGTTATTATAAATGTAAACGGTGAAAATCTGTTCAAGACGAAGCAGATTTACATCACTCAGCTTTACACCAATGCGCAGAATTTCCTGAGCGGCGGAGAAATTGTTCTCACCTATTGATTTATTTCATAATTTATGCTATTATAGTTTATGAAAATTGTATTGTATGGAGAAAGGATAGGTTACAGATGACAGATAATTTTTTAATGTACAAAGGATTTCCGCTTGTAAGAAAGAATAAGGAAATCTATTACGGAAATATGAGCGACGAATTCGTTGCAAACATCAGAATCATGTCCACACACAAGGAAAACGACCTTGATGTGGCTGATAAGCTTAAGGTTACCCTTATGCGTACCGCAAAGGATATCGACGCTAAGGATATGATTGTAAAGACAAGCGACAGAAACAGCCTTTTTGAGGCTCTTGATGTCGCAAATGTATGGCTTACAAGATAACGGATATAACAAAAACTGCCCGACTAAAGTCGGGCAGTTTTTATCTGTATTTCACAGATGTTATCTGAAATTATTCGGAAACTGTTCCTGTAGCTTCAGCTTCGGCAGCAGCTGCTTCCTTTTCAGCGTTCAGGGTGTCGTTGACATACTTGTTGAGATCAACAGTCTTATAACCTTCGGGAAGCTCAAATGCGGATTCGTTGTACACGTTTTCAAATTTTGTGATTTTTGTAACCTGCTCACCGATAATTATATATGCTAGTTCTTCGGTGTTTTCGTCAAAGTAATAGTTTGCACTGTCGCCGATAACCTCACGCTTGTAGGTTACGCCGTTGTATTCAGCGGTATCGCAGGAATAGGTTACGGCTTTTGCCTCGCTAAGAGCAATTGACATGAGATTCTGTTCAACTACACTCTGGCTGGTTTCAGTTGTAACATCGCTTGAATAGAGGGTTTCTTCAGTCTCAGAGATTACATAGCATACATTATCCATGTAGATGGTGCCTGAAAGCTTACCGTCGGCATCAGTGGAAAGGAAGCTGATATTTTTTTCATCCTTGATGTTGATGGAAGCGGTCTGAGTTACATCTCCGCTTGTGATTTCCACTTCATAGGTAAGGGGACAGGTGTTTCTTTTTTCAACATATTTTGCAAAAAGCGGAACCTGTGTTTTAAGGTAGGCGATAGCCTCATCGGTAGTGTTGTTTTTCTGAATCTCAGGAACAGCAACCTGTGTTACAACGCCTGCGCCATCGCCCGTGGTTGTCTGAGAATCACCTGAATTGCTGTTACAGCCTGCCATTGTACCGATAAGCACGGCGGCGGCAAGAATATATGCAGTTTTTTTCATTTTTACTAATCCTTTCTTTTATAAAAATGCAGGCGGCAGTGGTTTTGCCGCCTACATTATAGAAGTCAGTTGTTTTCATGTTTAAGTTTCAGCATAAATCTGAAAACCAAATGAAAACTGTGTGGATTGATGCAGGTTTTTCGGCATTATAAGCCGTTTGTTTCAACACCGTAAACAGCCTGTTCAGTTGTAAAGCCTTCAAACTCCAGCTGTTCAATCAGTTCCTCACGTGTGAAGGTTGAATAGTCGAGATATTCAGCCGCACACTTGACTGCCTGTTCGTTCCAGTCTGCACCGCAGGCATCTGCTGCGGCAACGGCTTCTTCGTGTGTATAGCCGTCGAATTCCAGCTGTTCTACAAGGCCGTTATAGGAGAATGCGGAAAATTCGAGATAGAGCGCAGCGTCTGCAGATGCGTCGCCGCTGTTGAATTCTGTATCGGTTGTACCCATCATTTCAGCCATATCAATAAGAGTATAGTCGGCAGGGATTTCAAGCTTGCTTTCGTCAACAGAGTTGGAAAGAGCAGTTATTTCCATAACGATACCCTGATTTGATACAAATCTTACTTCCTTTGTTGCTGTGTCAGCGTAAACCATGATTTCGCCGGTTTCATCAGCTGTAATCTTTTCGTAAAGGTAGGTTGTGCCGTCAAGTTTTGTTTCGCCTGTTTCGTATTCTGCGGCGGAAGCGTCAAAGCTTGCCTTTACGGAAGCAGTCATTTCTTCACTCATGGAAGCGGCTTCTTCTTCGGACATTGTCATATAAAGGGCGGTTTTTTCTTCTGCGCTTACCATATAGCATACGCCGTCAGCAATTATAATATCCATAGCTATACCTGCTGTATCAGTGGATACGTAGAATTTCTCAGGTGAAGCCATGCCCATCTCCATTTTAACCTCAGACATTTCGCCTGTGCCGTAAACATCCATTTCGTAAGCAAGGCCCATAGTAAGAGGAATGGAAGAGGATGATTCAAGGAAATCAGCATATATAGGAGCTTCGGCTCTTACTTCTTCAATAAACTCCTTGATTTCTTCTGTCATAAAGGGATTTTCAACAGCAGCCTCTGTCTCTGCGGGAGTTGTTTCAGCTTCTGTTGTTGTAGCTTCTGTTGTGGTTTCTGCAGCTGTGGTTGTGATTGCTTCTGCTTCAGCGTCAGTTGTTGTAGTGGTTGTGGTATCAGCGTCGCCGTTATCGGAACAGCCTGCGGCTGCGATTATCATTGCGGCTAAAAGTACGGATAATAATTTTTTCATTTTCATGTGAGTTACCTCTCCTTTATAATTTTGCTTGAATTCATGATATGTAAATATCATTTACTTTATTTTACCACGCAAAGCGCTGTATGTCAACCGTTAATATAAACAAATGCTTTAAATGCTACTGTGCAAAATTGTAACTTTTACACATTATATCAAACCGAGTAAATAAAATTTACTCGGTTTGATATAAATAAAGGACGGATAACTGAAAATCCGTCCCTGTTTTTATTTTACGCCGGGTATCCTTACTATTTCGTAATCCTCGGGAATATCAAAAATCCTCAGGTCAAAGCTGTGGGTAAGCTCTGTAAGCCTGTGCATTGCGCCGCCCTGACCGCTGCTGACATATTCGATGTTATTAGTCTCGGGGTCAGCGTAAACTGTAAGAAAATACATATCGTCAAGACTTGCGGTCTCGTAAAGATAAGTTTTTCCCTCATACTGTGCCTCGCCCTTTTCGGTCAGCACCCATTTTTCGGGATTTGATGGTATATATCCGATAATTTCTTCGCAGACTTCTCTTTCCTCATCGGAAAGTGCCGAAGAAAAAGCGGTTTTTTCCTCGTGTATCATATTATAGAATACGCCGTCATTGTAAAGGGAGTCATAGACCGAGCCTTCAAAATCCTCAGACATTCTGAGAAAATCTCTAAAAAACTAAAATAATTAATTTATGTTCAA
>CAZGRB010000043.1:0-13173 GCA_964527695.1 uncultured Ruminiclostridium sp. | reverse complement strand
ATGATATTGCAGTTCATTCCTGCGTGGACGCAGATGATGATTTTCACACAAGATACTGCTCAAAGGGAAAGGAATATATCTATATTGTGAATATGTCGCCTGTCAGGGATGTCTTTTCGGGAAAGCTTGCGCTTCATTATCAGGGCGAGCTTGACACGGAAAAGATGAACAGGGCGGCAAGGCTCTTTATCGGAGAGCATGATTTCGCCGCATTCTGCAAGGCAGAAGCCAAGGAGCATCTTAAATCCACTGTGAGAACCGTAACGGATTTCAGTGTTGTACAGGACGGCAGCAGAGCTGTTTTCACCGTAAGAGGCAACGGCTTTCTTCACAATATGGTAAGAATCATGGTGGGAACTCTCATTTATATCAGCGAAGAAAAACGCACCGAAGAAGATATTATCCGTGCCCTTGAAACGGGAGACCGTGAGGCCGCAGGAAAGACAATTCCCCCCGAGGGACTATATCTGAATAAAGTTTTTTACGAACAATAAAGTTTTGGAAAGGTACAGAAATGAAGATACCTGAAAAAGAAAAAAGGAATTCAGCGGCAGCTGCTGCCGCTGAACCGCAGAAAAAAGAAACTGCTGCAAAGAAAACAAATCTGACACAGCTTCGCAAATCTGCAAAAACAAGGAAAAATATGCTCCGCCTGCTTGCGGTTCTTATATGCGTATGCCTGCTTGCGGCAGTGTGGATTAATGCGGACACAATTTTCGAGCCGCTCCGCGGTATTGCTTCAAAAATCGAAACAAGAACCTCCACTTCGGTAGGCTTTCCTGTTTCCCTGCCCGGAAGTGCAGGCTACTCCTTTGAGAAATTCGGAGAGAATTTCTCATTACTCACCGACACATATCTCTACACCTACAAAACCACAGGCGAGCAGATTTACGCACTCCGTCACGGCTACAGCAATCCTTCCCAGATTACAACCGACAGGCGTATTCTCCTTTATGACAAGGCTTCATACAGCTTTGCCCTATACAATAAAACGAGTCTTATTTATGAAAAAACCGTTGAGGATAAAATTCTTTTCGGCGCTCTCAGCGACAGTGATATGGCGGCAATTGTCACAAACTCCGCAAGATATTCAAACATCCTCTACGTTTATGACAGCGGCGGAAACTGGAAATATACAAAGAAATTCGCCGACGAAAATGTTATGCAGGTTGCCTTTTCCGATGACAACGAGCATATAATTGTATCTACCATAAGCGTTGACAGCGGCGAAATTGTTACAAATTTATACAAATATTCAATCAGGAGCGATGAAAGCTATAAGTGGAAATACTCCTTCCGCAGCAACAGCCTCCCCTGCGGTCTTTATGCGGATATCCACAAGGTTATCAGCGTGTGCGACAATACCGCAGTTATGCTGGACTGCTCCACAGGTGAGTTTATCAGCGAATACAGCTTCGGCGGCAATCTCTGCGACTATCAGATTTCCTCCGATTTCACCGCAATTTACTACAACGATATTTCAACAAACAGAAACACAATCGTCTCCCTTGACGGAGACTTGAAGCCTGTTTCCGTCGTGAATGCAGGCTCAAATGCACAGAAGATTCTTCTTGACAATGATACGGTATATGTTCTCGACGGTATGCAGATTAAAATATTCCAAGGAACTCTCCTTGATGCGGATACTGCACTGGCACTCAGCGAGGACTACTCCGATTTCATAAAAATCGCAGACAGCGTATATCTGCTGGGCTACGATACAGTAAACACCGAAAGGATAAGTTAAATGGGTACTAGCTTTTTCTGGTTCTATGATATTGTGCTGCTGGCAGTGGTTGCAGGCGTAACCTTCCGCAGCGTAAAAAAAGGCGGCGTGGGAGTCATTATAAGCACCGCAGCGGTAATAATTGCATTTATACTGGCTTTTGTAGGGAGTGATGCAATTTCTGACGCTGTCTACACAAACTATATTGAGGAACCGCTGATGAATTATATCGACGAAACTATTGATGAAGCGCTTGGCGAAAACACATTTTCCGAGCTAAAAAAAATAGATATGTCGAAAGCTGTCGTGAGCGGTCAGTTCCTTGGAAATATGGAGCTTACGTCCGATTCGTCAGGAGAAATCACTCTTGACTTGTCAGATATTGACCTTACCGAAACAGGTATGGAAAATGCTGACCTAACGGTTTTCGGAATCGGCGAGGATTTTGACTATTCCCTTGTAAAGGTGGGGAATGTGGAGATTTCGGCAAGCGAGCTGGAAAACAGAAGCATTGAATCCATTGTTCTTGCAAGAGTGCTTACGGCAAGCGTTAAACAGACAGGTAAGCTTTTAGATACATTTGAAGATATCGGCGCAAAGATTTCCGAAGCGATTCCTATGATGTTCGGCAATTACTCTGAAGAAATTACCCACGGCAACAACGATATTATATACAATCTTATGCTGAGCATTACGGATATGGGTTACGATAACCATGGCAAGGCTGTCCTTGCAAATATTATTGACCCTATCGTAATTGTTCCGCTGAGAATCGTGCTTTTCCTGATAATCTTCACCGTGATTGCAATTGCGATTGAGGCGCTTGCAAACGCTTCAAAGATTATCAACAGAATTCCTGTTATTTCTTCGGCAAACGAATTTCTGGGCGGTATTCTGGGACTTGTAAAAGCAGTAATAATTATTTTCGTTGTATGCATGGGTATTCAGTTCCTGATTTCCGTTACAGACAACTCCCTTGTATTCATAAATACAGGTACAATTCAGGAGACTATATTCTTTAAACATATATATAATCTTGACCTTATAAATCTTCTGAAATCTTATGTGTGACATAGAAAGGATAAATTATTATGATGATGTGTTCACGGTGCGGTAAGCGTCCTGCGGTTGTATTCCTTGCAGGCCTCAACGGCACGGAAAAATTTGAAAAGGGCTACTGTCTTACCTGTGCAAAGGAAATGGGCGTACCTCAGGTAAATGAATACTTAAAGCAGATGGGTATTACCGATGAAGACCTTGAAAACGGTCTCGATATGCTTATGGGTATGGGGGCAGATGAAATGAGCGGTGCTGACGATGATTTCAGCGATATGCTCATGACCGACGAGGACGACGAAGATGACAGCGTAGACGGTTTCCAGAAGGGCGGCGCAAATATTCTTCCTCCCTTTATGGAAAAATTCTTCGGCGGCGGAAATAACAATGCCGACGCAGACAAGAGCTCCGACAAGGACAAAAAGGAAAAGAAAAAGAAGAACAAGGACGCTAAAAAGCGTAAGTTTCTTGAAACCTTCTGTACTAACCTTACAGGTAAGGCAAAGGACGGCAAAATTGACAGAATTATCGGACGTGATAAGGAAATCGAACGTGTTATCCAGATTCTCTCACGCCGCAGCAAGAACAACCCCTGCCTTATCGGTGAACCCGGTGTCGGTAAGACCGCTATTGCCGAGGGTATCGCACAGAAAATCGTTTCTGGCGATGTTCCCTTCCGTCTTCAGGATAAGGAGCTGTATCTCCTTGACCTTACCGCACTTATTGCGGGGACACAGTTCCGCGGTCAGTTTGAAAGCCGTGTAAAGTCCCTTATTGACGAAATCAAGACAGCAGGAAACATTATCCTCTTTATTGACGAGGTGCATAACCTTGTAGGCACAGGCGACAGCGAAGGCACTATGAATGCCGCCAATATGTTCAAGCCTGCCCTCTCCCGCGGCGAATTACAGGTTATCGGCGCAACTACCTTCAATGAATACAGAAAGCATATCGAAAAGGACAGCGCACTTGAACGCCGCTTCCAGCCTGTGACTGTGCTTGAGCCCTCCGTTGATGAAACGGTTGAGCTTTTAAAGGGCATAAAGGATTACTACGAAAACCACCACAAAATCAAGATTTCCGAAAGCCTTATCCGACCCTGTGTAACACTTTCGGAAAGATATATCACTGACCGCTTTTTACCCGACAAGGCTATTGACCTTCTGGACGAAGCCTCCGCCTGTGCAAGCATCAGAAGCGTGGAGCTTACAGATTTTGAGCGTCTCACAAAGGAAAACAAGGCTCTTGAAGCAAAGGAATCCGAGCTTATGAGCGAGACGGAAAGCATTGACTACGAAAAACTTGCAGAAATAAAGACTGAAAAAGCAAAGAACGACGAAAAATTAGCAGTGCTTCAGCCGCTTGCAGAAAATGTTGAGCTTACCGCTTCTGATTTATCTACCGTAATCGAAATGTGGACGGGAATTCCCGCAAAGAAGATTATGGAAACGGAATTCAAGAAAATTGCAAAGCTTGAAAACGTACTGAAGAAAAAGATTATCGGTCAGGACGAAGCCTGTGAAACGGTTGCCGCAGCGGTAAAGCGCACAAGAGTTCAGCTTTCCGTTAAACGCAGACCTGCTTCCTTTATTTTCGTAGGCCCTACAGGCGTTGGTAAGACACAGCTTGTAAAGGTTCTTTCCGAGGAATTATTCAGCGGTGTTGAGCCCCTTATCAGACTTGATATGTCCGAATATATGGAAAAGCACAGCGTTTCCAAGATTATCGGCTCACCTCCCGGCTATGTGGGCTTCGATGACGCAGGTCAGCTTACCGAAAAGGTACGCCGCAGACCGTACAGCGTTATCCTTTTTGATGAAATCGAAAAGGCTCATCCCGACGTTATGAACATTCTTTTACAGATTCTTGACGAGGGTAAGGTAAACGACTCCCACGGCAGAAGCGTAAACTTTGAAAACACTATTATCTGCATGACTTCAAATGCAGGCTCCTCCGACAACTCCACAGGTCTCGGCTTCGGCAAGACCGCAGGTGATATTTCCAAGGAAAAGGCAATGAAGGCGCTCCGTGAATTCCTCCGCCCCGAATTTATCGGCAGAGTTGATGAAATCGTGGTATTCTCGCCCCTTACTGTGGAAAATTATGCGGATATTGCAAAGCTTATGCTGGAAGATATGACCCTTGCACTGGAAGAAAACGGCATAAAGCTTACAATTTCAGACGAAGCTTATAAGTGGATAGCCGAAAAGGCTCACGGCGGCAAGTACGGCGGCCGTGATATCCGTAAGGTTATCAGAAAGCAGATTGAGGATAAGGTTGCAAACCTTATTATTGACGCTGATACACCCTTAAAGAAAATCGGCATTAAGGTGAACAAGGCAAACGAACTGGTAATAAAATGAAAACTGCAATTATAACAGGCGGCACAGGCGCTATCGGAAAGGCGCTTGTTGCCGAGTTCTCCAAAGACTACCAAGTTATTTTTACATGGAACAATAACGAAGAGGACGCAATCATTCTTTCCGACAAATACGGCGCAACTGCCGTGCAGTGCGACGTAAGCAGACCCGAAGAAATAAAGAAGCTTGCACCCTATATAAAGGGCTGCTCCCTGCTTATAAACAATGCGGGAATTTCACAGATAAAGCTCTTCACGGACATCACTGACGATGACTGGACAAAGATGATTGGCGTAAACCTTTCGGGTGTGTTCTATCTTACCCGTGCGGTTGTGCCTGAAATGGTGCATAACAAGGCAGGCTCCATTATCAACATTTCCTCTGTGTGGGGTGTTCACGGCGCTTCCTGCGAGGTGCATTACTCCGCCGCTAAGGCAGGTGTAATCGGGCTTACAAAGGCACTTTCAAAGGAGCTTGGCCCATCAAACATAAGGGTCAATTGCATTGCCCCCGGGGTAATCGACAGCAGAATGAACGCACATCTTAACGCCGACGAACTGCTGGAGCTTACAGATTCCACCCCCTTAGGCAGAATGGGTGCTCCCGAGGAAATTGCCCATGCGGCAAGGTTCTTTGAACAGAATGAATTTGCCACAGGGCAGATTTTAGGGGTAGACGGAGGATTCTATTAAAAAGTGCAAAAGCCTTCTCCTTGAGGAGAAGGCTTAAAAACAAGAAAGGCGGTGTCAGCTTGGAAAAATTCTTACAGTTAAGACAGGAAAATCCCGAATTTATCTACCACAGCTACGAAATAAATAACACAGGCTTTTCCTTTCATTTCTCCATAGGCGAGTACCATTTTACCCCCTCGTGGAAATGGAACGGAAGCTATATTTCGGATAAAACCGATATGAAGCTACTTGAAACAATGATATTTTCCCTTGGCATGGCGGAGCTTGTAAGCTACTGGAAATGCGCCTGCCCGCCAACTGTACTTGTAAAGTGCGGCGCACTTGACGATTTTCAGGTAAAATGGTGGAAAAAGCTGTACTATAACGGTCTTTCCGAGTTCTTCTACCGTAACGGCATCGAAACCGACATTGAAAGCTTTATGAATATCATTCCCGACAGCAACGATGTGCCGCATTTCACTGAAACAGGCACAGACCGCAAGGGTGCACTTATCGCCGTCGGCGGCGGCAAGGACAGCGTAGTTACCCTTGAACTGCTTAAGGGAATGCAGAGCGACAACCTGTGCTACATTATCAATCCCAGAGGTGCAACCCTCGACTGCGCACATACCGCAGGCTATGACGATGACAGAATTATCGGACTTTCACGCACTATCGACAAGGAATTACTTAACCGCAACGCCGCAGGCTGGCTCAACGGGCATACACCCTTTTCGGCAATCGTTGCCTTTTCGTCCTACATCTGCGCTGTGCTTATGGGAAAGAAATATATCGTCCTTTCCAATGAAAGCAGTGCCAACGAAACCTATGTATCGGGCGCTGAAGTAAATCACCAGTACAGCAAAAGCACAGAATTTGAGCGTGATTTCAGAGAATATGCAAGTAAGTATTTTCTTCCCTGCCCCGAATATTTCAGCCTGCTTCGCCCATGGAGCGAGTGGCAGATTGCAAGGGAGTTTGTAAAATATCCCAGATATTTCCCTGTGTTCCAGAGCTGTAATCTGGGCAGTAAAACCGACATATGATGCAGTAAATGTGCAAAGTGCCTTTACGTTTATATACTGCTTTCAGCGTTCCTTACGGACGATATTCTTGTGGAAATCTTCGGCTGTAATATGCTGGATAATCCTGAGTTTTTACCTATGTTCGACGGACTTGTGCTGGACGGTAAGGATAAGCCCTTTGAATGCGTGGGAACAAAATCAGAGGTAAGACTGTCACTGGAAATGTCTCTTTCTCTCCGTAAAAACAACCCGCCTGCACTGCTGAAGGCTTACTATGGTTATAAAGAAAACGGCGGATTTGATATTCCCGACCTTTCTGACTTTTTCGATAATGACAACTATGTGCCTGCGGAATTACTTCCGCTTCTGAGAGGAAAATAATATGTTAAAAAAGCTTGAAAATTTCTTTAAGGGTAAGCGTGTGCTTATTCTCGGTCTCGGCAGAGAGGGACGCTCTACTCTTGACATACTTGAAAAAATCGACTGCACAATCGGTATTGCCGACAAGAATCTTACACCCACTTCGGAACTCGAAAAATACGAGCTTTATCTGGGAGACAATTATCTTGACTGCCTTGATAAATTTGATATTATTATGAAATCCCCCGGGATTGCCCTCCTTGATATGGTTTCCGATGAAATCAAGGCGAAAATCACAAGTCAGACTGACCTGCTACTCCGCTTCAGAAATAATACCCTTATCGGTATCACAGGCACAAAGGGCAAGTCCACAACCTCCTCCCTCACCTGCCATATTCTGAAAGAATGCGGAAAGAATGCAATGCTTATCGGAAATATCGGCATTCCGCCCCTTGAACGGATAAGTGAATTTGAGGACGATACAATCATCGTCTGCGAAATGTCCTGTCATCAGCTGGAATATATCAAGGCTTCTCCCGACATTGCGGTGCTTCTCAATGTTTTTGAAGAGCACCTTGACCACTATGTTGATTTCAACGCATACCGTGGCGCAAAGGAAAACATCTACCACTACATGAATGAAAACGGTACGCTTATTATCGGCTCCGACTGTGTACATGAGAAAATCGGCTGCGACGTCGTTACCGCAAGTCTTGACCATGAGGCGGATATTTTTGTAACTGCTGATATGCTCAGCATAAACGGTGTTGAAATTCCCCTTTCGGGTATTGACACAAAGCTTATCGGACACCATAATTTCTACAATATCGGTATCGCTTTGTGTATTGCGCTTACCCTCGGCTGTGACAAAAACGAAGCGCTTAAGGCGCTTGCCTCCTTTACAGGGCTTCCGCACCGTCTTGAAAACGTGGGCACATTCGGCAAAGTCCAGTACATCAACGACAGCATAAGCACCTGCCCCAGTACGGCAATTGCCGCTGTCAAATCCTTTGACAAGGTTGACACAATTATTATCGGCGGTATGGACAGGGGCATTGATTACACCGAGCTTGTGAATTTCCTGAACGGCTCGGATATTGAAAATGTAATTTTACTGCCCAACAGCGGTTATCGTATTTTTCCTGACCTTGACGGCGGAAAGCGAAATATATATAAGGCGGAAAGCCTCATTGACGCAGTAAGATATGCGAAAGAGGTTACAAAAATACGCTGTCTTTTATCCCCTGCGGCGGCAAGCTACGGCTTCTACAAGAATTTTGAGGAGCGTGGTGAGCATTTCAAGAGACTGGTAAGTGAATAACAGATATTAAAAATCCTGAGAAGTTTTTAAGCTTCTCAGGATTTTTTGTTGGTAAACTGGGATTTACCGTGTAATAAGTTCAAGTGTTTCTTCAAAAGAAATACATTCCGCATACCTTTTGTTCCACACAAATTCATTGTAATAATAATAAGTCTGTTCAGCCGTCATATACTGATTGTCAAACGTACTATTAGTATTTGCAGGAACTATCATTTTAAAGCCGTGTTCAAATCCTGCTTTAACAGTCGCATCTATACAATAATCTGTCTGCAATCCGACAATAATAATTGTGTTTTCTTCTTTTTCACTTAAATACTCAAGTAATCCTGTGCCTTTAAAAGAACTGTTTACATATTTATCAAAGATAATTTCATCATCAGTTGGCTGAAATCCTTCATATATTTCAAAGCCGTTATTTCCTTTTGTTAATTCACAGCCAACTCCATCATCATGTCTGACAAAAATAACTTGTACCTTATTATTGCGAGCTGTATTTATCAGCTCTTTAATGCGAGCTTCCAGCAAATCAAATCGATATAACTTGCTGTTTGTAATTGCCTTTTGTGTATCAACAACCAAAAGCACCATATAAATACCTCCGCAAATTATCATTAGCTGTTAAACTTATCATACTATCCACTTAGTATACAGGATTATTTACTTATATAATCCGCTTTTCTCTGAAATTTCCTTAAGCCGCGGCAATTCCCTTTTCAGGTCGCTTCTGACGCTCTTCTGCCAGAAATATTCACCGATAAAAAGTATGCGTTCAAGTCCCCGCTTTTTAAAAACAGCGGAAACAAGTCTTTTAAAAGAATAGATATGACTGCTTGCGTAAATGATTTCTTTCTGTAAAGCATAGGGAGATATTTTTTCGGGGTAATGAACCACTTTACCTGTGCATCTTGACCAGTTTCCGTCTATAAGCTTATCCTTATGGGTATCATATACGGGAGTACCCGGGATAAAGTACATGGACTGAATCAGCACACCGCTGATATCGTGCTCAATTACAAAGTCGGCAAGACGCTTGCCCACGCCCACGGTATGATTATCTGCACCCACTATAAACAGACCCCTTACTCTCATTCCGTGTGCCTGAATATTTTTCACCGAACGCAGAATTTCACTGTATGTACTCTTCTTTTCGTACTGTTCAAACGCCTCATCCTCAAGGAATTCAATGCCCATAGAAAGCTCGTCAAAGCCTGCTTTTTTCAGCAGTTCAAGCATTTCGTCGTCAAAACCTACCTCATATCTCACCTGAACAGTAAACTTATATTTTACACCGCTTTCAATAATTGCGTTCAATACGCTTACTGCCCATTTTCTGTCTGCAAAGAAATTGTCATCGGTAATCCACAAAATTTCAGCAAAACGTTTTTTCTTTCTATGAAAAGCGATTGTCTGCTTTATATCCTCCACTACATTTTCAGGCGAACGTGTGCGCACCTTTCTTCCGTAATGCTTTACGAGAGCGCAGTAGGCGCAGTTATGGGGGCATCCACGGGAAGCGTGTACCTGCGGCCAGATTGTGCTGTGACCAACCATTTTTGCATAATTATGGCAAAGACTTCTGTCGGGGATTGTATCAATGCTGTGGGGAATCTGAGGGTCGCCTGTTTTTATACATCCGCCGTTGCTTATGTATGCAACTCCAGGGAAATCAGGCTCCTTACCCTGACTCATTGCTTCAATTATCCTCGGTACGCTTTCATCACCCTCGCCTAAAAGAACGTAGTCAGAGTGCTGACAGGCTTCCTTGTAATTCAGAGAAGCGTGAAGTCCGCCCATAATTACCTTCGCCTTTGAATTTTTACGGATATAGTCTGCTATTTCATAGCCACGGTCGGCATTGAAGGTAAAGACTCCGATAAATACAATGTCCGCACTCAGCACATCCTCCCAGTTTACCGCCGAAATCGCTTCACTATACATATATGTATCAGGGACAACCTGTTTCGCAATTGTCGCAAGAGTTATAAGACCCAGCGCAGGCGTGCGGATATAGCGGTCGTATACAAAATAATTTTTCAGCGACTTTTTGTAAGGACGGTTACCCGGTTCAACAAAGCGTATTTTCTTAATGTTCATAATCATGATTTCCTTTCGTCAATAAATTTTTTCCCTTGCCAGCTGTCTCTTTCTTTCTGTATTTTATCTATTCCGCCCAGCACGGAAATTTTATCTGTACTCCATAACGGAGCAATCAGCTTTTTCTTGTCGCCGTCGCCCGTAATGCGCTCAATTACTGTTTCAGGGGGCAGTAATTCAAGCTGACGGACGGTTATATCCATGTATTCATCTTTTGTAAGGGGTATGTACTGCCCATTTTCATACATTTCGTGAAGCCTTGTACCACTGATTACATGAAGCAGATGTATCTTTACTCCGTCGGGACAAAGCTTTCCCAGCGTTTCAGCCGTTTCAATCATCATTTCCGCCGTCTCACAGGGCAGCCCGTTTATTATATGCACACAGACTCTTATATCTGCATTTGTCAGCATATTGAAGCCTTTGAGAAATTCCGCAAAGGTATGGCCACGATTAATGATTTCCGCTGTGCTGTCGTGTATGCTTTGCAGTCCCAGTTCCACTGTCACAGGCACAGGAAGTTCCCTTATTACGTCAATTATTTCGCCGCTTATGCAGTCAGCACGGGTAGCTATCGCAATGCTGTCAACGCCGAAAGCAACCGCCTCGCCGTAAATCCTGCGGAGAACATCGGGACTTGCATAGGTGTTTGTATGCGCCTGAAAATATGCAGAAATCCCTGCGTCGGGATTCTTTACGGAGATACGCTCCTTTTCCTTACGGAGCTGTTCGGTGACGCTTATACATCCTGTGGTAAAATATCCGCTTCCGCCGTCGCAGAAAATACAGCCGCCCCTGCTTCTTGTACCGTCAAGATTGGGGCAGGTAAACCCTGCATCAATTACTGCCTTGTAAATTCTGTTCCCATAGGTATGCCTGTTGTGATAGTTCAGGGTGTGGTAGCGTTTGTTGTCATCGGAAAACTGAAAACTCATACTATTATTCTCCTGCAGCCGCCTGAAACAGGTGCAACGTCCAGCAGGAAGTCACGGTTTACCTGCGCACCTGCCATAGACAGCATATTCACCATATTGTTATAGGCAATATCAGGAGTGTTGTTTTCCTGGCTCAGATGTCCCAGCAGCAGGGATACAGTACCGCTTTTTATAAGCTCCCTTGCGAAAACACCGCTGTCTCCGTTGGAAAGATGTCCTCGGTCGGAGCGTATGCGTTCCTTGAGGACAGGCGGATATTTTATGTTACGGGTAAGCATTATTGGGTCATAGTTTGATTCAAGAAGTACAAAACGGCAGCCCAGGAGATTATTTCGCACCTCTTCTGTAATATGCCCTATATCAGTGCATACAGCCGCCCTTACACTTCCTGTATCGAAGGTATAACCCATGCTTTCAGCACTGTCGTGGGGCGTGTGGAAGGCATTTACAGCAAAGCTTACAGGCACTTGGGAAAGTTGTGCCGTTGTATGTAAATTCTTATCGGTAAAAACCTTTTTATCATCGGTAATACGCATAAGCGTACCCTCGGAGGCATAAATCGGAATATCGGTATTCTTCGTAAGCTGAAAAAGTCCCGAAATATGGTCGCTGTGCTCGTGGGTGACAAAGACGGCCTTTATGTCAGCAAGGGAACGGTCAATTCCTGCAAGGCCGTCCTTCAGCATCTTAAAACTGCACCCCATATCCACAAGAATACCCTCGCCGTTATGCTCTATATAGGTGCAGTTTGCCTTGCTGGAACTGCAAAGCGGTGTTACTTTCATTTACTCTCCTTTCTCCAAAAGGCTATAAAAAAGGCGGCAGTGTTCTGCCGCCTGATGATTATAATGCTTTTCTGATATTGGCGGGT
Source organism: uncultured Ruminiclostridium sp. (assembly GCA_964527695.1). Lineage (GTDB taxonomy): Bacteria > Bacillota > Clostridia > Oscillospirales > Ruminococcaceae > Ruminiclostridium_E. The sequence continues at coordinate 754 of CAZGRB010000043.1, read as the reverse complement.
ATCTCACGCTTTACGATATCTGCGCCCATCTTTCTGAGTTTTTCATCCATATTTTCATAACCACGCTCAACGTGATAAATATCTTCAATTTCAGTTGTACCGTTGGTGCTTAAACCTGCTATAATAAGTGCTGCACCTGCACGGAGGTCGGAAGCCTTTACAGGAGCACCCGTAAGGTGGCTTACACCTTCAATCATTGCCACATTGCCGTCAACGGAAATATCTGCACCCATACGGCGAAGCTCATCCACATAGCGGAAACGGTTATCGAAAATGCCCTCGTTGATGATACTTGTACCCTTGGCAAGAGTCAGAAGCGCTGCAAGCTGAGGCTGCATATCAGTGGGGAAACCTGGGTGAGGCATTGTCTTTACAGTAATTCTCTCATAGCTTTCCTGACCGATTACACGGACGCTGTCGTCATACTCCATAACTACAACACCAATTTTGCGAAGCTTGGAGGTGATAGGCTCAAGGTGCTTGGGAATAACGTTTTTGATAAGTGCATCTCCCTTGGTTGCCGCAACGGCAATCATAAATGTACCTGCCTCAATCTGGTCGGGAATGATTGAATATGTTGCGCCGTGAAGTCTGGAAACGCCACGGATTTTGATTACATCGGTACCTGCGCCCATAATATCTGCGCCCATTGAGTTTAAGAAGTTTGCAAGGTCAACTATATGAGGCTCCTTAGCCGCATTTTCAAGGATAGTAAGACCCTCCGCCTTTACAGCGGCAAGCATAGCGTTTATTG
>CAZGRB010000042.1:0-13513 GCA_964527695.1 uncultured Ruminiclostridium sp. | reverse complement strand
GTTTTTACCATAACCCTCGTCACTCATAATAAGCTTTAAGTTGGAAGGATAACCCTGAATGTGATAGTGATGATATACCCTTACACCCAGCGCCTCAAGTCTCTGCTGGAATGCGTCAACAAGAGGGTTGTTGTTGTACTGGGTGAGGACAACACTGCTCACATAGAGTCCGATATTTGAAAAAATATTATAAAGACGGATAACGTAAGTGTCATAGGTGATACCTATATTTCCATTCACCTTATTCTTTTCGATATCCTCTGAATTGATTACCATTACAATTTCAGCCTCATCCTTCAGCTGAAGAAGCATCTGAAGCTTACTGTCAGGCTTGAAGCCCGGCAGAACTCTTGAAGCGTGATAATCGTCAAAAAGCTTTCCGCCGAATTCGAGATAAAGCTTGTCTCCGAACTGGGAAATTCGCTTTCTGATATGCTCCGACTGCATTTTTAAGTATTTATCATTATCGAAGCCGATTTTTCCGTTCATTTCTGAATACCCCTTTCGTATGACTTACACATAATACTTTATAATTATATAACAAATGAGCCGAAATTTCAAGTGTTATTTTCAAAAAAGAGTAAATTTTAACTTTCCTTTGCCGATAATATATATGATGAATACTATGTTATCATAGCATATGCTTATTTTCGACAGAAAGGAATGATATATATGACCGACCCTATCAATATGGCAAAAATGTTTACTCCGATTTTTAATTCCGCACAGAAAAACGAAAAGCCGAAAACCGAAGAAGAGCTTGCGCTCCTTGAAGCTCAGCAGAAGCAGCAGGAACAGGCTCAGAAGAAACAGCAGGAGGAAGCACGACAGCAACAGCTGGAAAATGAAAAGGCAATGCTTCAGCAGCAGCTGGAAAGCGCAAGGGAGCAGTCCGAAGCCATTGAGGAAAGCTTTTCCGCATTCAGCAAGTGTATGACTATCGCCCACCGCATTACAAAGGGCGACAAAGTGCCGCTTAAGGATATGAAATTTCTTATGGAGAATGAACCCGATTTATATAAGCAGGCAATTCTGATGCGTCAGCCCAACCCAAAGCCCAAGGAGCATAAATCTGTTCTCGAGGATGATGACGAGCAGGTAAGCACCGAAGAATATTCTCAGGGCGGCGGCGAAGCTGCGCCTGTATCAGAGATGCCTGCGGTGCAGGCAGCGTCAGAAAGTGCGTCAGTTTCATCTGACAGCGGAACACCGACAGGAGAATAAGAAAAAGCCTGAGATTTTCTCAGGCTTTCTTATTTTGATTTTAAACTGTCTTCTTTGCAGGAGCTTTTTTAGCAGGGGCCTTCTTTGCAGCTGTCTTCTTTTCAGCCTTTGCCTGCTTCTTTACGGAGTCAACAATGTTCTTGAATTCAAGAGCCTTTTCAACGCTTCCTTCAATCTTTAATCTGCCGTCAAAAAAAGCAGCAACGGGATCAAGCTTGCCGTCGGCCAGCTTTAAGAAGTTATCACCTGAAATAATGAACTTGCAGTCGTTGTCGTAGTATTCGTAAGGTTCAACGTGAAGCTCGTGGTCCTTGAGCTCAATGTAGAACGCACCTTCACCATCACCTGTAATGTCTACCTGAACTGCAAGATGTCCGTCAATTTTGCTTACATCACTCTTCATGATGAGCTTCTTGGACTTTTCAAAAATCTGTTCGTATGTCATTTTTCCATACCTTTCTTTTTTACACATTTTTATTTTAAACGGCAATGCCGTTTGTGTCAGATGATTTCGCCCTGTTCTGTCTGATTGCGGCGGATCTTCTTTGATGTTGTCTTGTCAAATTCCTTGTCACGCAGTCTCACCCTGCGGATAGTCTTGGAAGATGTAACAGTTGTGTTGATCTGCTTGATAAGCTCATTGATTTCAGCTACGATTTCTTCCTTGCTCTTATCCTTGAAATATTCGGGATGAGGGAGAATTTCAGCTGTAACAAAGCCCTCTTCAGCGTATACAAGAACTTCCGCAATCATATCCTTGCCTGCAAACTTGTTTTCAAGCTCTTCGGGAGAGATATTTTCTCCGTTGCTTAAAATGATGAGGTTCTTCTTTCTGCCTGTGATGAAAACTCTGTTGTTTTCAACATAGCCAAGATCTCCTGTATGTAACCAGCCGTCAATAATTGTCTTGGCTGTTTCTTCGGGGTCTTTGTAGTAGCCCTGCATTACAGAGGGACTCTTTACGCAGATTTCGCCGTCTTCAATCTTAACCTCGCAGCGGTTTACGATTGTACCTACGTCGCCGTAGTTTTCTTCGCCGAGAATGGAGTTGGAAATACGGGGAGCGCATTCGGTCATACCATAGCCCTGAGTCATGGGGATACCAAGCATTGCGTATTCTTCAACAATTTCGGGAGCGAGATACGCACCGCCGCTGTAAATACCCTTGAGTCTGCCGCCGAAAACTGCCTGCGCAATCATGGGAGCAGGAATTTCAGGCTTTGCTGCTGCGGCAGCCTTAATCTGCTTTAAAATTGTTTCTGCAATCATGGGAACAAGTAGAATGACAGTAGGCCGGAACAGCTTTAAATTCATTGCAATTCTCATCATGGAGTCATTTACGCAGACAGTTGTACCATAACGGAACGCAAGAAGAATATCGCAGGTAAAGCAGTAAACGTGGTGTATAGGAAGAACTGTAAGTGTTACATCCTCCGTTGAACTTTCGTCATCACGTGCAAAAGTGTTATCTGCAAAATTTCCATGGGAAAGCATAACGCCCTTGCTCTTGCCTGTTGTGCCTGATGTGTAGAGAATTGCGCAAAGGTCGTCAGAGGAAATCGCAGGAAGCTCTGCTGCAGGTTCATACTTGCCAAGAATTTCAGGAACAGAAAGCTCACCTTCTGTTTCCTGAAGACAAATATATGTCTTTACTTCGGGACAAGCTGCCTTGATAGCAGGAAGCATGGGTGTGTATCTTGCATCATAGAAGAACACGCTTACATCTGCACGCTGTAAAAGCTCGCATAAATCGGGGCAAGGAAGCTGTGCGTCAAGGGGAACAATAACATTACCTGCGGAAACCGTACCGAAATATGCAACTAAATAAGCATAGCTTGTAGGGCCGATAACTGCCGCATGAAGCTTTTCGCTTTTTTCTGCGAGAAGGTAGTTACTGACTTTTCTTGTGTCGCTGAGCATATCGTTGAAGGACTTTTCTACAACGTCCTTGCCTGCTTTTTCCTTTAAGAAAACCTTGTCGCCGTATTCGGCAGCTGCCTGCTCAACTAAATCACGGAGATTGTTGATACTGATCTTTTCCATATATTTCTCTCTCCTGTTCTGCTTACTTGGAAAGCTTTTCGAGGTACTTCACAGCATCGCCTACTGTATGAAGACCGATTACATCCTGTTCGTCAACCATTACGTCAAATTCCTGTTCAAGCTCGCCGAGAAGGCTCATGAAATCATAGGAATTGAAGCCTAAGTCTTCAATAAATCTGGATTCCTCTGTGATTGCGTCTGCGTCAACGTCAACATAGTTGCAGATGAGTTCCTTAAACTTTTCAAACATAATACTTTCTCCTTATTTAAATAAATTTTTTCTTAAATCATTTCAAGTATTTCGCCTACTGTACGGTCCTTGTCCTCAATTCCTCTGAAAAGAACACGGCAGAGATAGTAATAAAGGTATTCCATCTCGTATTCGGTAACTGCGTCCTTTCTGTATTCAAAGCAGAAATTAAGGCCGTTATCCTCAGCACGGTGCATTACTGTAAGGTAGAGGGGCTGCCCTGCAACGCCGTTTGTATACCATTTTGTCTTGTAGTTTATGTCGGGCACATCATGCTGTCCGCGTGCAAGAGTCATAGGTTGATATGTAAGGCTTAAGCTTTCGTAGCTGGAGCCGGGAGCAAGCTTGCGGTATTTTGCACGACGGATTGTATAATCAATGGGGTCAAAGTTTGCGTGGCGGAAAAGCTTGTTCTGTTCAGCCTGAATAATATGGAGTGCTTCATAAAAGCTGGTTTCGGGCTCAATCTTTGTTCTTACGGGGAAGAAATGGATTCTTGTACCGCCTGAACGCTTTTCAAGGAGAGTGCCTCGCCTTGCAACACAGCTCTTTACGGATACATCCTTCTCTTCGTTGTTGAACTTGGAAAGAACTGTTCTGAGACCCATAAGCAGAAGAGTTGCCATAGGCACCTGATTGTCAAGGCAGAACTGCAGAAGTCTGTCAGAAGGCTCTTTTTCCAGCTGATAAACGGAAATTGCCGCTTCGGGATTTCTGGAAACAACAACTGCGCTTCTCTGGTCGGGATTGTTGTTTTCATGGCGCTGGGTAATAAGTCTGCCCATACCGTTGAAGTCTGTATACATAGGCTCGTCAGCTTCAATCTGTTCCATCCAGTAAGCCTCGTCCTTCTTGTATGCCGCAGAGCCTGCTTCATATTCAAGGTCCTTTTCGAGCGCCTTGATGTAGGACATCATAGGCTTGGGCATTTCTGTGCCGTAAGCTAAGTGGCAGTAAATCTGAAGCACGTCTGTATCAAACGCAATAAGTGAGCTTGAGTCCATGGTCATATGGTCTACCTTTAAATAAGTACCGTTATAACCGTTAGGAAGCTTTATCATTGCGATATAGTTCATAGGGGAATTGTAGCGTTCAAAAGGAATCTTTGTCCAGTTTTCCATTTCCTTGTGAGCGTCGTCCTCGTTCCAGTTTGAAAAGTCGAAAAGAGGAATATCACGGTCATCAGTAGGAACAATGTACTGATAAACAGTATCGTCCTCGTCCTTCAAGAATCTCAGACGCATGGAGTCAAAACGCTGATATGACATTTTAATTGCCTTTTTCAGAATTTCAAAGTCAATATCGTGCTGGATATAGAAGCCTGTACCGATATTGAGTACCTGATGTGCGGAAAACTTGATTGTGTAGTTATGGATACGCTGTGCTGCTGTCAGGGGGTAGCATTTAAGCTCTGCACCGTTTACAACAAATTCCTTCATACTGTTTTTCCTTCCTGTTTTATTTTAAATGTTTGTTTAAAAATTCCTTAGCCGCTGTTTCATAGAGTTCGGTATTTTCATAATAGCTTGCGCCGTGTCCTGCGTTAGGAACAAGAATAATCATCTTGTCAGATCCGCAGATTTCGTAATTCTTTTCACTCATCCACACGGGAACAAAGTTATCTTCCTTACCGTGAATAAAAAGCACGGGACAATCTGTATTCCTGAGAGTTTCGAGAGTTGAACATTCCTTGAAGCCGTAGCCTGCACGCTTTTTACAAAGCTTATCGTTGATGTTCATTACGGGGAATTCGGGTATCTTGTAATCACGCTTCATAACGTGGGAAAATACGTCATAGGGCGAGGTGAATGCACAGTCTGCAATAATACCCTTTACGTTTTTCGGGAAATCAGGCAAGCCTGCCGCCATTAAGATAGTAGAGCCGCCCATTGACACGCCGTAAAGAATTATCTGAGTATCCTCGCCGAAGCGTTCGTTAATGTAGTCAAGCCATGATATACAGTCGAAACGGTCAAGTACGCCGAAGCCTATGTACTTGCCCTCGCTCTGTCCGTGAGCACGGTTGTCAACCAGAATACAGCTGATACCCTGCTTATGTAAAAAGGAAGCAAAGCTTGCGTTTGCCATATTGGCACTTGTATAGCCGTGGAAGCATACTGCAATTTTGTTGCTGCCCTCTGCGGGGAAATAATCGCCGTGAAGCGCAATGCCGTCCTTTGCCTTTATTGTGATATGCTCGGAAAGATAGGACATAAGGTATTCCTTGCGGGGACCGATACCCTTCTTGTATTCGTCCCACTTGTCAGCGTCAGCCATTTCCTTCATATCAACCTTTACGCCGTCCTGACGGGGAATAATCTTTTTAAAAAGTATGTTTGCAATGCCGAACGAGCCAAGCACCCACAGAATGGCAAGTCCTGCTACGATTGCTACTGCGATAAGAATATAATCCAACATTTGTTTTTTGCCTTTCTATATAAAATTCTACACTTAATTTTATACAATTTTACCATAAATTATTAAACAGGTCAATAGTTTTAAAAGCTGTTTTTTAACGTTTTACGCATTTTTGTGAAATTTCACATATTAAAGGTATACATAAGCTTTTGCAGGGTAAAAAACACAAAAGCCTGTCGATAAACCCACGCACCGCAAAAATGCAAGATTAAAGAATTGTGATATCAAGAAGCTGAAAAAGGAACACAAAAAATTACAGAGCCGTGAAAACGGCTCTGTAATTGCATTTTTGCTTACTTCGTCAAAAGCCGCTTACCGTACCTTCGTACGCCGACAGCGACTTTTTCCTCCTCTGCGTGTGTTTCTCGCAGGCTTTAAATTTTATTCAAGATTGTATACTGTTCCGTTTATGGAGATTGCTGAGATTTCGGATAAATCCACCGCCATTCTTTCATCGTCATAATACTCAACTGACATCTGCAGCTCCCATTCGTCGCCGCCACCGCCGTTCCATCTGCTTATGAATGTAGGAATTTCTGTTCCATCCTTGCAGATAACCTCTATATTCCAGCTGTCTATATCGGGGTCTACAGAGTATTCGGCTACGGGATATTCATTGCGGTTTACCATCATGCCGATTTCAAATCCCATGCTGTCCGCTGTGATTTTATCAACCGCTACATCAAATGCCTCGGTAGTATAATCGGTTTCACTGTAATTCTCATAGCTGCGGATTGTAAAATCAAGCTTTACCGTTTCATCAAAATTTTCCGCTGCAATTGCATTTTCGCCCGTTTCAGAGGGAGCGTATGTGAATTCAAGACTCCAGCTTAAATCAAGCAGTTCAATTTTATTGAGAGCTTCCTTTTCTGTATCGCTAAGATAATACTCATGCGAACTACCAAACATACCGTTCTGTGCGAACATATCTTCAAAGATTAATTCGTTAATCTCTTCCGCAGGATAAAAGCCCATACAATTCAACTCAAATTCCGTACCTGCAAGACCCGTCTGCAGGCGTTCAAAGCTGACCTCAATATTACCCGCTTCATTTAAAACTACACTGCAGCCTCCGCCGCCCATATCATCAAAGCCGCCATTCAGCTTTACGCTTTCAAATGCGGTTAAAAATCCGCCTTCATAGAGAAAATCCAGGCTTGATAAATAATCCTTAACAGGCTGTCCGTCTGCTCTTGCGATTTCGATTACTGCTACCATTTCGCTGTTCGAACCCGTAACACCCTTTAAATTTACAACATAATCCTCATCGGATACTGTCCATTTTACGTTTTCGGCGTTGCCGATAAGGGCTTCTCCCAGCTCCGCATTATCCGTTCTGATTGTATTGCCGAAAATTTCGTTGAAATTGATAAGTCCTGCCGCCGCTGCACCCACTGTACCGAGAGTAAGTGCCACAGCCGCCGCACAGATTGCTATAACGGGCTTTTTAATGCTTATTTTCTTTCTGCTTTCCATATCGTTTTTCCTTTCTGCTACGCTTTTTGCAAAGCTTTCATCGCTTGTCTGCAAGGAAACGGCAGAATAGGCGTCTTTGAATATTTTATGATAGTTCATCTTTATCCTCCTTTGTAAGAAGCTCCTTCAGCTTCTGCCTGCCGCGGCTCAGACGGGTGGTTATTGTAGTTTCCTTTTCGCCCAGCAGCTCTGCGATTTCCTTTACGGAATATTCTTCATAATAGTACATATATAAAGGTGTGCGCAGCTTCGGCTTCAGCGTCATTACAACCTTTAAAAGCTCGTTTTCTTCCGTGAAAGCTGCCTTGTCCGCTGCTTCATCAAGAGGAACGCTGAATCTGCGGAAGGCCGATTTCAGCAGATTGCGGCATTTATTCATGGTGACACGCAGAAGCCATGCCTTTACGTGGCTGTCGTCATTGAAACTGCCGTTATATGTATATAAAGCAAGGAAAACCTCCTGTGTGATATCTTCCGCTTCGGCACTGCTTTTAAGACAGCAGTATGCTGCACGGAAAACCGTCTGTCGGTACTGCCTTACAAGCTCCATAAATTCAACCTCGGTCATTGTGCACCTCCTTTGCATTTTTTCAGGAAAATCGATTTGCCCTTCACTTATAACACAACTGGGAAAGCAAAAATGTCACAAAAAACTCCGACAGATTTACTGTCGGAGTTTTTTTAATTTAATTATAATCTCTTACGCTTACGCTTTTCGTTTTTGGGTCGTACAGCAAATGCGCTGACTCCAAGGATACCTACAAGGATATGACCAAAGCCCAAGCCCGTTGACGGGTTCTTGTCTCCGCCTGTGTAGTAGTCGTTGCCATTGTCGTAAAGGTCGTCGCTGTTGTCGCCGTCATCAATGGTTACGTCCTCAGTGCCCTCATAATCATCGTCTTCATCGCCTGCGTATTCTATGCCTGCACGGCTGCTGTGATCCTTTTCGTCAATAACAATGATGTATTCGGAAGCGTGAGTAAAGGTGAGTTCTGCAAAGCCTTCTGCATCAATCTTATCGGATGTAACAAAGGTTGCAACCTTCTTTGCGGGGTTATAATAGTAGAGGTTTGCATAATAACCGGGTTCGCCTGTATCATAGCGGAGAACTGCCGTAAATCCGAACTCGCCGCTGTGAGTAAGGGTAATGGTTGTGGAATATGCGTCACCTGTAACCTGGTCAACTATATCAACCGAGATGTTTTCATCACCTTCAACAACCTCCATATTGAGATCCTTTGCAGATTCAATATTCATACCGTTGATTACCCAGCTGAAATAGCTGTCCATATGGAGAACCAGATCAACGTTCTTGCCCTTCAGTGCGCTGAGCGCCTTTGCGGGGAGAGCGGTTGTATAGTTCATATCAACTTCAACCGTACCGCCTGACTTGGCATTCTTTATTTCGGTTGTGATATCATCCCAGCCGTACTTTTCATCATCATCGTAGATGTAGGGCGCCTCCTCGTCATACTTGGAATCATCATCCTCGTAATCATCATCAGGAGCAGCGGTTGTAGTAGTCTTTTTGGTGGTAGTGGTTGCCGCAGTTGTAGTATTTGCGGTTGTGGCATCAGCAGCCTTTGTTGTGGTCACAGTGGTAGTCGCCTTGGTGGTTGTTGTAATATCATTCCATACAGGCGAGGATGTAACAGTGGTAGTCGCTTCAGTTGTACTGCCGAGAACGGGGATAATTTCGCCCTTTTCAAACACCGTGCCGCAGTCAGAGCAGCATACATCGCCCGAATAACCTGCCGATGTAGCTGTGGGTGCAATAGCGTTTCTGATTACCTTTGTACCCGAATGCTTATCTGTGTCATATTCGCCGTAGGTCTTCTTGCATGAACTGCAGACTGCCAGTGAGCTGCAGGTAGCTGTACCGCCGCTGTGGTCAGTGATTGCAATTTCCTTACCGCTTACTGTTATTGTATCACAGTCGGAGCAGTATGTATCACCTGTATAACCCTTTTCAAGGCAGGTCGCTTCCTTGGCGTTTATTGTTTTTGTGTTAGTGTGGCTGCACTTTGAACGTGTGATTGTTACAACAACACTCTCGTTTTCGTAATTACCCTTGTCAAGACCGTTATAGACTGCTGTTGCAGTTACACTTGAGCCGACTGCAAGTCCCTTCTGTGAGTCTGCATAGTCCCAGCTCCAGTAATCGGGAAGCTCTACGCCGCCTACTGTTGTAATATCATAGGATGCGCTGATTTTCGAAGAAGGCATATCGGGAGCGTTCTTCGCCTTATTTACAGTAAGAGAAACCTTTGTGGACGCCTCGGTGTAGTTTACAGTATCGGTGGGAGTGAAAACCACATCCTCCTCGTATGTTCCTGCATTATATACAGTATCACCGTATGCCCACGAGAACTTGCCTGCTGTGTTTGCGGTACCGTTCTTGAGTGTTGAAGCGGAAACCTTCTGACCGTATGTGATTGCGGTTGCTGTTGGTATCTTTGTAATTTGCGCCTGCGCTCTTGTAACGGTTATAACAATCTTTACTTCAACATCATCATAATTTACACTGTCAGTGGGTGTGAACACCGCTGCATATTCGGTTGTCTTGCAGTTCGGAACGGTTGCAGGCTTTGACCAGCTCCATGTGCCGGGAACCGCTGCTTCAGCTCCGTTTACTGTTGCCTTTCCGTCTGCTCCGTTGATTGTCACATCTGATAATTTTCTGTCAGCGTCATAAACCATGGATTCAACCGTAGGAGTTGTCACAGTGGGAACCGCCTGTTTAACAGTAATTGTTGCCGTGCCTGTGCAGGGCTCATAACGGTCTGTATTTTCAGGAGTGAATACCCATGCTGCACTTTTATCGGAAACCGAAGGAATTGTTTCGGGCTTCTCCCATGCAAGCGTACCCTTGACGGTTTCACCGTCATCTGTCACAAAGGTCGCAGTCTTGAACAGGATATCGGAAAGAGGCTGTCCATAGGTTATATTGTTTGCGGTTGTAACCGTACCCTTTGCCTTGGTGGGGAATTTATCGGTAAGTTCGGCAATTACCTTGATGGTTGTAGCTTCATAGTTCTGGGAATATACGGTTACCACAACCGTTCCCTTGTCGCCTACATCGCCTGTGCCCACATCAAAGGTAAGCGTGCCGTCATCATAAATGTAAACACTGCTCAGAAGAGCGGAATTTTCGTAGGCCGAGAATGTCATTGAACCGCAGGTATCATTGGAAGCCGCACGCATTACCTCCGCCATGTCAACCTCGCCTGTACTCTTCACCGAGTATACGAACTTCACCGTTACATTATCAACATTAAGAGCCTTGGCCTGATTAACAGTGATAAAAACATTTACTCCCGAAACATTCGCCTTATGGTTGGTAGTTTCATTCTGAGAGACGGAAACAATTGTAACGCCCGCACCCTTGATTGTAACTATGCCCTTTTCGGAAACCTCAACCACATCGGTATTTGTCACGCTGTAATTGAGAGTTGTTTCGGAGTTGTTTGTCGTTACACCGAGGCTGAAGGAGCCGTCGCCGAAATTCTTGATTATATCCCTTGTTACAGCTGTGATAATTGTATCAACCTTTAAAATATCAAAGGTTGTAACAGCTGTACCAGTATAGTTGCCCTTACCCTTTACGGTAACCTTACCTGCGTCTGTGCCGCAGTTTGTATTTGTACCGTATTCAACAACATAATCGCTGTCCGCAAGTGTCTTGCCGTCAAGTTTTACAACGATAACGGGCTTGATGACATCGCCTGTATAATCATAGCTGTCCTGAACGCCTGAAATAACTGCATTCTCGATGCCGAGAGGTACAACCAAAGGTGTTACGGAAGCCTCAACGGGCTTGTATGCAGATGTGGAAGGTGTGAAGGTAAGCGTGTATGTATTTTTGGTGCCTACTTCGGGGATATCAGAAGCGTTGGCGTCTGTTATTGTCCATACGCCATCAATGTTTTCTGTACCGAACTTGACGCTGCCGCCGCTGATGGTCATATTCTTTACAGCTGTGCCATATGTACCTGTAAGTGACGGGGGCTCTATATCGCTGGGAGTACCGCTTTCGGTAGTGAATTTCACTGAGCCTGTTGCAACCTTTCCCGCAATATCGGTTACTGTTACATCAAGTGTATATTCAGTTCCGGGAATAAGGTCAATAAGATTGAACAGACCGTTCTGGCTGTAAAGTTCTGTACTGCCGAATTTTGCAGTATACATGGATACGCCTGAGCCGTTTCCGTCAGTTGCGATAACGGAAATGCTGGCTTCAGATGCGGTAAGCTTCAGGATAGAAGCACTGCTTGAAAACTCGGGAGGATTCTGGTCAACCTTGACTTCGATTGTCTGTGCAGGCACAATATAACCTGTTGCAGTTTCCTTGAGGTAGTATGTAACGGATTTTTTTCCGTCCTCGGTTATCTCAATATAAGAAGCGTAATCGCCGTTATATTCAGTGCTGATTGTGTATCCGTCAGGCGCAACTATTTTTGCGTCGGAAACAATCCAGTCGTTATTGCCCTTTGTACCTTCAAGAGTTGCGGCAGCATCACTTGTATATTCCTTGATTTCTACTGTGAAATTGCGGATTGAATCGTCAACTCTGTCAGTTGCATAGCTTGTTACGGTGAGAGTATAGGTGCCGATTTCCGAAGGTACGGAATTATCGGAAGTACTCCAGCTGAACACAGGGTCTTCACCGTAATATGTGAAATTATCCTTTGAAGGTGCAGGGACGTCGGAGCCGTAGATATAGCTCAGTTCATAATTCTTGTTTTCAATTACGCCTGCTGCCTTGCCCTCTGCTACGGTTATATCACCTGAAAGAGAAGCGTCGTCAAGCTTGTCTGCGGTAATTACGATACCGTCAACAAAATACATCTGCCCGTCGGCAAGAAGTGCCGCAATATCAGCAGGAGAAGAAACTCCCTTGAATGAAGAATCGGAAACGGAAGCTGTACCGCTTACAACGGAAAGCGCATTTGCGGAGCTGTTCTTCATTGTAAGACTGCCGCCCGTAACAAACACATCTCCGAGAGCCACACTATCAGCTGTACCGCCGTAAGAGAAGATAATATTTCCGCTTACGGAACCTGTACCAACCGAGTCAGTAAGCGTAAACGCCTTATCAGCGGTAATTGTGTTGCCGTTCATGTTTATGGTCTTGCCGTCAAGGTCAATTGTGCCGCTTGCGCCGATTGTGATATTTGTATCTCTTGAAATATTGTCAAGAAGCCTCACGGTTTCATCATAGGCGGCCGCAGCAGTCGCTTCTTCAAGAGTCTCGAACTTTATGCTGCCTATTATCGCTTCATATTCTTTTTCGTTTTCGGTCGGAACGTATGCTGTAGTGCTCAGTTCAGGGCCGTTCGTGAAGGATGTACCGCTGAGAGAAACGGTATTGCTGACGATATGGGATTCGCCGAAAGCTTCGGAATCAATGACAGTTTCCGAACCAACGAGAAGATAATCATCATTCTCGTTGCCTGAAACTGCTCCGCTCGCACCGCCTGCAGGGTCATTCCAGGTTACGTCAACTGCATACCAACTACCGCCCACTTTTACATAGTTCCACATATGGGGGCCGCTTCCTGTACTGCTGTATGCTGTACCGTCGGTAAGCACGCAGGGGATACCCGCTTCGTCGCAGAGCACCTTGAACGCTCTTGAATAGCCCTCGCATACGGGGCCGTTTTCACCTGTGCCTCCGAAAATTGCACAATAGGCTTCCGCTGTGCCTTCGGGAGCCTCTCCGTCGGAGACAGCAACAGTGTTGTATTCATTGTTTTCGGTGAGATACTTGTTGAAATACTTTATTTTCTCGTAATCCGTTCCTCCTGCACCTGCAAGAATTGTATCAACTGCGTCATCCATATCCGAAATTGCTCTGTCCAGTGCAGAAGTGTCCTGATATGCTTCACGGCGCATATCCCATTCGTCAACATAATCCTTGAGCACAAGGTAGGTTTTCATTGTATATGTAGTCGTATCACCGTCGCTCTCGTAAGTAACAAGGGATTTGAAATTCGTTTCGCCCGTAAGCCAGAATACATCGGGGTTATCACGGTCGAATGCGTCAAAGGCTGCACGGAGCTGTGTGCGGATTTCATTCTTCACATCATCGGAATAATCCTC
>CAZGRB010000041.1:0-13791 GCA_964527695.1 uncultured Ruminiclostridium sp. | reverse complement strand
TCCTGAAACTGGGAAGCGCAGCAGTTGAGAATCTGCCGCTTTGCTTCCTTGGGTGAGAAATATACTGCCGCCATACTGTCCTGAAGCTGGTCACGGAAGCCGAACGCTCCCCCGTTCTGATAAAAACCGCTTTTTGCCCACATACGGCAGCCCAGCACCTGCCACGGAAGCCAAGTGTTATACAGCTTGTTCAGGTCGGGATAACTGCTGTCCAGTACGGGAGAATGCTCCTTTTCCCATTCTGTGCTGACATTCCTGAAAGCTTCAAGCTGTTTTTTGCTGTTCTTCTTTGCGTAGGCAAGAATGAACTTTACCTTCACCGTTTCATCGGGTTTCACTTTCACCTTTGCCGTAAGGGCAACACACCCGTTCATACATGGCATAACGCCGCTGTCGGTTATGCCTGCCATAAACCATTCCCGATTAGTGGTGCGGACGGTTTCCTTGTCGCAGTAAACTGCCATTTCGCCGTGAAAGGCGTCGTTTCCGCCCTTTACGTATACGGCATTTCCGTCCTCTGTGAATTTAAGCCCTGCGCCGTAATTGTTTGCCGACCTGTCAACCCCCAGCACAGGCTCAACATAATAGGAAAGCGATATTTTTTTCTCGCTTCTGCCTGCGTTTGTAACCAAAACGGTGATTTCCTTACCCATGCCCTTCTGATACACACGAACAGCGGTATGATACTGCATGTCCTTTATTTTTCCGTAATAATCCGCCTTGTTGGGGGCGAAAACCGTCCTTGCGCCCTTTATGATGTCGTAATATTTCCCTGTGCCTTTCACAAGGAGCATTTCCCCGTCGTTATCGTGCAAGGTGTCGTTGTACCAGGGGGTAAGCTTATTTTCCCTGCTGTTCAGGGCATAGGTGAAGCCGAGGGAATTCTGCGATAATATACAGCCGAAGCTTCGTGAAGCAATGACATTGCACCAGGGATGTCCTTTTCGGTCGATTATGAAGCAGTTTTCTCCGAAGCCCTCCCTGCCCTCTGTTTTATGAGGTTCGCAGGGAACAATATCCATAAGCTTCTGAGGCGCTTTTTTTATTTCGGATTTCCCGAAAACAAATACCGCAGATTTATACAGTATTCCCTTTTCTTCATCAGAAAGGGAGCTTTTTATAATTACCGAGGCATTTATATTATTTTCCGACACAAGTCCCGAAATATACCGCTGACGGGCCTCGTCACTGCACAGAACGGCAAGCTCGGCGTTTATTCCGCAGTCGGCAAGCCCGTTCATTGCCAGTACAGTGCCCTCAAGGTTCATATTGTCCCCGTCATAATCGTATACGAACAAGGGCAGATAGGGTGTAAGCCCGAATCGTCCAAGGCTGTTCCTTGTAAGGGCGGTTTCAGATTTCAAAATCTCCTCGCAGGTTATATTTCGGTAAATAAGAGGAACAAGAATTTTCCGTGCAAGCTGACCCTGAAGGGTTGTTTTCGGCAGGGGTGAGACAGGGGGCTTTTCCTCCTTTCCCGAACGTATGTCGTGACAGATTCCAAGCACCTCGTCCCTGCTCTGCCCGTAGCAGACGAACATTTCCGTGGTGAATTTATGGCCGTTGCCGATTTTTACAGGCAGGTCGATAAAAATACAGGGTGACGGCACACAGCAGGTATTGTTTTCTCCGCTTCCTGCATTGTCCGAAAAGGAAAGGGGTTGGTCATAGCTGAGAACAGTCTCACGGCTGAACGAATAGTTGAACTCCGCCGCCTCCTTAAAGCCGACGCAAAGCCAGATTTCCTCGTCGCTGTCACGGTTTTTGCGGTGGGCAAGCACCACGTTTTCATTGCCCTCATACTCGGTTTTAAGGAACATATCCCCGAAGGCAGGGTGTGCGGAGTAGGCGTTATCGTCCATAAGGCAGGGACGGAGAAAAGCGGTAAGACTTACGTTTTTCTCTTTTCCCGAGATATTTTCAATAACAAATTCACGGATTTCCGCCGCATTTTCCCCGAAAAGTGACAGCTTCATTCCGTTTCGCAGAGACGGGGAATTTACATAATATTCCACTTGATTTTCCCCTGAAACCACGCTTCGTTCAAGGCTTCCGCCCCTGTCATATGCGGTCAGGAAAAAGGGTATTTCCCTTTCCCCGTCCGCAACCGCAAAGAACATTCCGTCGGGACGTCTTAAAAAGTCGGGGGATTTCACCATAGTGCTTCTGCCCATATATCTGCCGTAATAAAGCCCTGTATCGGTTGTGAAAACCGACAGCTTATGATTAGCGGCAATGCTTATTTCGGGACGGAGCACGGAAAAGGCGGTGCTTTCCTCGGTCTGCTCCGACGGCTGAGACCTGTCACGTAGTTTATTTATATCAATAATTCTTTCACCTGTCATAATTTTTTCCTCCAGCAGTTCGCTTGCTCCTGCCATTGCTTCATCTGATAAGAACAGCTTTTTCAGCACTCCGTCAGAAAGTGCGTTTGTGATACCGCCCATACTCATTCCCACGTGATGTGCCATATGGCTTTTTACAACGCCCTCGCCTGAGCCTGTCCTGTGAGGGGTCAGGTCGATTGCCTCAAAGCAGCCGTATTTTCCGTGGGTGAATTCGGGTTGACTGAGCCTTGCAAAATTTGTCATGCAGGCATTAAAGCTGTGTGAAAGGGCTAAAAAGGTGGAATAGGGGCTTATTACATACTCCCTGTTCATTCCGCCGCAGAGGGCGAGTGCCTGCACCCCGTGAGCCTTGTAAAGGTAGTTCAGCTCACGGTCAAAGGAATAGTAAGCACTTTCCGAAAATCCGAAGGGCAGTCCGTTTTTCCGCCCCCTCTCCCTCTGACAGTGAACGGCATATCTGAGTGCTTCAAAGCTGAGACTTCCTCTTCTGGATTCAAGGAGCAGTTCGGGCATAAAGAACTCAAACATTGTTCCCGTCCATGCCACAGGTCCTGCATATTTTCCGCTTCTGCTCATTGTGCGTGAAAGGGATTGCCAGTGCTTTTTGGGCGCCTGCCCTGTGGCAATGGCAAAATAACTGAACATCCGCGCTTCCGACATCAGCATATCGTAGCAATTGGGGGTCAGCTTTCCTGTTTCTGCGTCAATGCCTGTAGAAAAGAGATTGCGGGGCTTGTTGTAGAAAATCCGCAGGTCGGCGTCCTTTATAATTTTCTCCATTCTGCGGACAAGCGCCGTATTTTCACGGTTTTTTCGCACCCATTCCTTTACCGCAACCATACAGCAGAGGAAATTACCGCTGTCTACGGAGGAAACAAAGCTTCCCAGCAGGGATAAATCCTTGGTGCTGTACCAGTTATAGAGATTGCCCCTGTATTTTTCCATTTTCTCAACGGTGGATATTGTACGGGAAATGCAGGTTTCCGCCGTTTCGTTATCGGTAATCCGAAGTTCTGCCGCACATACGCAGGACAGCAGGTACATACCGATATTTGTGGGGGAGGTGCGCCTTGCCACACGGTAGACGGGAGTGTACTGGACGTTATCGGGGGGCAGGAAGTTTTCCTCCTCCGTAACATAGTCCATGAAGAATGCCCAGTGCTTTTCAGCCTCGGATATAAGGTCAGATCGGTCAGAGTCCTTTATTTTAAGGCTGTCCGAGGGGATTACACGGTCAAGGCATACCGCCGCAACGGGAGCACAGATCATAAACAGGGCGGTAATTGCTGTAAATATACTATTATAGTATACGCTTACCGAAAACAGGGCGAGGGAAATAATCTCAGGGATAATGAATCCGCCGTAGCCTATCGCACTCACCTTATCGAAAGCGGAGGCAGTTGTCCACTGGAGCAGATTTTTCCCTGTAATCACCCGATAAAGGGTGCGGACAAAGGCGTCAGCCGACTCGTATGCGTTTTTGGCGAGAAAGATTATTTCCCCGAAAAGCTGAGAAACCAGTGTACGGCTCTGTGACAGAAAGGGAGAATAGAATTCCCTTGTATTTGAAAAGCCCAGCCCCTTTACCGCTATGGGTACAAGTCCCGTAAGATACGGCAGAATAAGTGAAAGCACGGTTACGGCCGCAGGAAATGTATAGCCGTAGACTGCCGACAGGAACAACGAAATAAGCGCATAAACAGGAGCAAGAGCCCTGCGGATGTTTTCCGAAAGCTTGAATTTTGTGAGAACTGAAAACCGCTTATCAAAAAGAAACCGCCAGTTCTGGAAATCACCTCTTATCCAGCGGTGGTTGCGGCGGAAATATCCCTTTGTTGTGGGTGGAAAGCTGTCCCCGAACTCCGTTTCTCCGCAGTAGAGAACGGTCAGCAGACCACCCTCAAGTATATCGTGGGATAAAATCTTCTCATCGGGAAACGCTCCGCACACCTTTTCATAGTAATCCTCGGTGCGGATAAGCCCCTTGCCTGTGAAGATACCCTCCCCGAAGCAGGCGGAGTACAGCTCAATATCCGCATTGTCATAGGCGCTTGCGCCGCAGCAGCCCCCGTTACCGCTCCACAGCCTTGACAGGCCTGTCCGTGCGGAGGAGTCCAGGGTGGTGGTGATTCGGGGAGCGAAAATGCCGTAATCTTTGTTTACAGGGTGGATTGCCGCCGCAACAAGCTCATTTATGCTTCCCATAAAGGGGATAGTGTCATAGTCCAGCGCGCAGACAAAGGGTGCGTCACGAAGCAGTGACAAATCCCCCGATGTATGACGGAAGGAAACCTTTTCCCCGTTTATATACCGCACAAGGTCGTCGATTGCGCCCCTTTTGCGTTCCTTACCCTGATACATACCCTGAGTGCTGCTGTAATCTCTATGTCTCACTAGTATGATAAAATCGGTGTCGGAGATTGCATCAAGGATAAGGCTGTCAGCTTCCGTTTCCCTTGTTTTCGCAGGCGGCAGGTCGCACAGCAGGCAGAAAACAAGGTTTCTGCCCTTGTTGCGGATTCTCGCCTGCTCAAGGCGGTTTATTCCCTCGGTTATGCTTTCGGGGGAATCCGCCAGCACACTCAGGGCGCAGACTGTCCTGTAATTTTCCGTTTCCTCCGCCGTATATGATGCGGTGAGAGGCTTCGGGGCGTTTCGCATGAGAATATGGTCGATAACCGTTTTTGAAATTGCCAGTGCGGGCGCAAATACATTCAGCCCCACAAGCCAGTCGGAAAAAAATACGGTGACAAGGGTTATAAACAATGCCGAAAGCAGAAGAGCGGCAATATACCACGGAACATTCACCTTCGGGAAAACCCTGAGATAGTCGTGGGTTACAACCTCGCACACGCTGAGATTCCCGTTTTCCGCCAGCTTCATATATTCTTTTGAAAGCCTTTCTTCGGGAATTTCCGTTTCGGCGGATGTCTTTTCGGTAAGCGCACGGATATGCGCCCTTGTTTCAGGGGTGCTGAGGCGGTAGGCTTCGTCCTGCATATATAAAAGGTGCAGAGGATTAAGATTGTTGCTTATTTTTTCGCAGTCGATATCACCTGCGCAGAAATATGCGTTTTCCGCCTCTTCGCTGTCACCTGCTTTAAGTATAAGTCCGTACCGTATCTGCCACAGCAATGACGAAAAGTCGCTGTTGCGGAGCTTTCCCTCAAAGGGAAGCAGCAGCTCTGTAATTTTATCGGTATCGGGCGCAGCTTCTCTCTGCGCAAGAGATGAAATCAGCGGCAATTTCCCCGGGAATGCAACATTGTACGGAGGGATTTCTTTTATAAGGGTGGTACATTCCATTGCGAGGCGGTGTTTGCTCCTTTTTCTGAAACTGTTCCGCAGATTTTTCAGATTTTTGCATAAAGGTTTTAAGCTTCGGTAAATCATAATACTGTCCTTTCTGACTCTGTATGTATAGTTTCAGAATTAGTATTGCCCGCTTTATGTGTAATATTTCACGACACTTTCAACAATTTTGCAAAATTTCGCCCCTTCACCCCTTGATTTTTTGAACAATATGTTGTATAATACTATTATCTTTAGTTGGTGGAATATGCCAATATTTTAAGGTAGATTAACTAATTTATATAAAAGGATTGAATTATAATGGGTATAAAAGGCAAATATCCCGAAAGCACTCCGCTTTATGCAACGTTCCTTTCGGTGGGAGCGATTGCCGCAATTGCAGTGTTTGCTATCGTGATGAACATGAATGCGGATAAGCTTGTTACCGAAACCTTTGACGGCGCTGGTACAACTACAACCACAACTGCACAGGCTGAGCCGCAGGGCTATGTTCCCGACGATTCACTCAGCATGGAAATGAAGGACAGTGCTATTGAACTTCTCAGTTCAAATTATGAGGTGCTGAAGCTTTATTTTATATCGGGTCTTGACCATAAGGACGAACCTTACGGAAATGCTCCCGAGGACGGTTATTATACCGTAAAGGACAGCGAATACACTTCCCTTGCACAGCTTGAGGAGCTTGTTGACAGTACATTCTCTGCTGAGCAGGCGCAGGCTATCAAGGAAAACTCCCTCGGCTACGGCCCTGTATATAAGGAAAGAGACGGCGGAGAGCTGGGCATTATTGAAAACTTTACACCCATGCCCTATGAAATATCCTGGGATAATCCCCAGTTTGTAATCGACCCTGTAAGCGATGACGAGTGCATTATTAATGTAACTCTCCATAATCGTTCAGACGGTGCGGAGATTCTGCTCAGGGGCGAAATGATTAAGACAGAGGACGGCTGGCGCCTTAAGACAATCCTCTACTGATTTTTTAACCACGGAGGATAAAATGGCGAAAAATAAAAAGGATAACCCTATCGCAGTTTACGCAATAGCAAGCCAGATAGGATTTCTGGTGCTGACGCCGCTGCTTGTATTTGTTATCGGCGGAACGGCGCTGTCAACCTATATGGGCTGGCCCGACTGGGTAGATATAGTTTTTGTGGCGGCAGGTATTCTGACAATGCTTTCAAGCTGCTTCGTATATCTGAAAAAGCTGATTAAGATGTTTGACAACAGCGAATCGGGCGCAGGTACCACGGAAGTGAGCCATGACAGCAAGGACCACGATTACTTTGACGACAGCATAAAGAAAAAGAGATTATGAAAAAAAGAAAAAATCAGGCGGCTGAGGAGCTTATGAAAATGCTGCCGCTGATTCTTACGGTGGATTTGATAATAGCGCTCTCCGTAACGATTATCGGCTTTTCTTCAGGCTTTGATTTCCGCTTGTATACGGGTCTTATTGCAGGAAATGTGCTTATGGCGGCAAATATGCTGTTTATCGGCATGACTGCACAGGCGGTTTCAAAAACCCGTGACCCCAAAAGAGGACAGTTTCTTGCGAACTTTTCCTACGGCGCACGCTATATAGGAATGTTTGTAATACTGGCGCTTTTGCTTACATTTGAACTTATATCGCCCTTTACCGCTCTTATTCCGTTATTTTTCCCTAAGATATACTATACTCTCAGGGCATTTCTGGATAAGAATGGCGAGGAAACAAAAATATAACTGATAAGGAATGGTAATAATATGTCTGCTGGATATATGAGACTTCTCGCTGACGAAGTCAGGGAATTTAGTGTTGACGGCCCTCTTAAATCCATAACCTTCGAGCTTTTCGGACAGGAATGGATAATCGCTGAATCCATAATTGTACAGTGGCTTGTAGTGGTTGTGCTTGCTGTGTTCTTCTTTGTAATGGGACGCAACTTAAAGGTTAAGCCTACATCAAGACGACAGATGATTTCCGAGTACATTGTAGGCACTCTCTCAAGACAGGTTGATGAGTCCATGGGTCTTCACAACAAGGCCTACAGACCTTATATCGGATGTCTGTTCATATTTATTTTTGTGTCAAATATTATGGGCATCTTCGGTCTCAGAAACCCTACCGCCGACGTATCCGTAACAATTACATGGGCGCTGCTTACATTCATACTCACAATCTACACCAAGATAAGAACCGGCGGCATAGGCGGCTTCCTCAAATCCTACGCAGAGCCTGTACCCTTTATGCTTCCCTTCAACATTATCGGTGAATTCTTCAATCCCCTTTCACAGGGTCTCCGTCTCTTCGGTAACAACGTAGCAGGTATGGTAATCGGCGGACTTGTTTACTTTGCGCTGGGCGGATTTGCGGCAGGTCTTTTCTCAATCGGTGTGCCTGCGCTTCTTTCAATGTATTTCGACCTGTTCTCAGGTTTTGTTCAGTCCTATATCTTCATAGCGCTGACAATGTCGTATGTATCATCGGCAGAAATGGATTAATAAGGTAATTAGAGCACGGTGTGCTTTAAAATATGTTAATAATTTTAACGGAGGATAAAATTTATGGAACAAGCAATTGTACTTGCAGCGTCCGCAATAGGCGCAGGTTTAGCAATGATCGCAGGTATAGGCCCCGGTATCGGTGAAGGCTACTGCGGCGGTAAGGCAGTTGAGGCAATCGCAAGACAGCCTGAAGCAAGCGGTGCAGTCACAAAGCAGATGATTATCGGTGACGCTATCGCTGAAACAACAGGTCTCTACTCTTTCGTAGTTGCACTCCTTTTAATGTACGCTAACCCCTTTATCGGCAAGCTTTGATAGAGCAGATTAAAACGTACAACGGAAAGGAATGGTCATATAAATGTGGATAAATATGTTATCTGACAATATTCAGCTTTTAGCTGACGAAAGCAGAATGCTGGATCTTGTCAATATCAATCCGACTACGATCATTTTCACGCTTATTAATACGCTTATTATTTTCCTGCTTTATAAGTTCTTGCTCCATAACAAGGTTATGGCGGTACTTGACGAGCGCAGGGAAAAGGTAAATTCCGAGATGAATGCGGCGGAAGCTGCACAGGCTGAAGCAGAGGCGGTAAAGCAGGAATACGCACAGCGCCTTGAACAGTCAAAGGAAGAGGCTTCCCAGATAGTTGCCGCAGCTGTAAAGCGTGCAGGCGAACGTGAAGCCGAAATCATCGCACAGGCAAACCAGGAAGCAGCCGCAATCAAGGTTAAGGCAGAAGAAAGCATTGAGCTTGAAAAGAAGAAGGCAATCAACGAAATCAAGGACCAGATTGCCGATATCGTAATTATGGCGAGCGAAAAGGTCTGTGAAAAGGAAATTTCCGCCAAGGAAAACGAAGCGCTTATTAATAAGTTTATCGCTGAAGTCGGCAACGAATGACCGACGGAAAGGAAAGGAAATGACGGGAATTGTTGAAAAAAACTACGGTGACGCACTTTTCGAGCTGATAAACGAGGAGAATCCCGTAATGTTAAAGACCGTACAGGACGAACTCTGTGCAGTAAATGACATTCTTACGGAAGTACCCGATTTTGTAAAGCTCTCAAAGACTCCCACCGTGTCTGCGGCTGAAAAGGCTTCCATTATAAAGGAAACCTTTGAGGGCAGAGTTTCCGATTATACCTATCGTTTTCTTATGATTATCACCGAAAACGGAAGACTTCCGTTTTTCGGCAGGATATACCGCTATTTTGCCTCTCTCTGCAACGAACGCTTAGGCATTGCGGAAATCACCGCAGTTACCGCAGAGCCGCTTACAGAGGAGCTTAAGGCGAAGATAAAGCTGAAAATGACTCAGGTTACAGGAAAGACAATAAGCCTTAAGGAAGAGGTTGACCCCTCAATTATCGGAGGTATTGTCTTAAAATACGGAAGCAGGAGTTTCGACGGAAGCGTTAAGGCACGGCTTGATGCGCTTAAGGCGGAAATCGGAAGCGTTATCTGTTAAAAAGCAAGTAGCTAAGACTTCAGAGTACCGATTTGTTTCGGTCGGACAGAAGGGAATGGTTAAAAAATATGGAATTACGTCCTGATGAAATAACAGGCATATTAAAGTCTAAAATCAAGGCGTTTGAATCCAGAATCCAGCTTAACGATACAGGCACGGTTATTACCGTGGGCGACGGTATCGTAAGAATCCACGGGCTTGAAAACTGTATGATGAACGAGCTTCTCGAATTTGAGAACGGCGTTCAGTGTATGGCACTCAACCTTGAACAGGATTTTGTAGGCGCAGTTATGCTGGGATCGGACGCAGAAATCAAAGAGGGCGCAGCTGTAAAGAGAACGGGTAAGATTATTTCCGTTCCCGTAGGCGGGGCGCTTCTCGGCAGAGTTGTAAACTCTCTCGGCGAACCTATCGACGGCAAGGGCCCGATAGTTACAGCCGAATCAAGACCTATTGAAAAAATTGCCCCCGGTATCATTACAAGAAAGTCCGTTGATACACCTTTACAGACAGGTATCAAGGCTATCGACTCAATGATTCCCATAGGCAGAGGTCAGCGTGAGCTTATTATCGGCGACAGACAGACAGGTAAGACTGCTATCGCCGTTGATACTATCATTAACCAGCGTGAAACAGGAGTTCTGTGTATCTACGTTGCCATCGGTCAGAAATCCTCTACCGTTGCTACCGTAGTTGACCAGTTAAAGAATGCAGGCGCAATGGATTATACAATCGTTGTATCCGCTACTGCTTCCGAGCTTGCTCCCTTACAGTACATTGCCCCCTATTCAGGCTGTGCAATGGGTGAATACTTTATGGAACAGGGTAAGGATGTCCTCATCGTTTATGATGACTTATCCAAGCACGCAGTTGCATACCGTGCACTCTCCCTGCTCTTAAAGAGACCGCCGGGACGTGAGGCTTACCCCGGAGATGTATTCTATCTCCATTCAAGACTTCTCGAACGTGCGGCTAACCTTAACGAAAACTATGGCGGTGGCTCTCTTACAGCTCTCCCCATTATCGAAACACAGGCGGGCGACGTTTCTGCATATATCCCTACCAACGTAATTTCCATTACTGACGGTCAGATATTCCTTGAAACCGAGCTCTTCAACTCAGGTGTAAGACCTGCCGTAAACCCCGGTATCTCCGTATCCCGAGTAGGCGGCTCCGCACAGATCAAGGCAATGAAGAAGGTTGCAGGTTCTCTGAAGCTTGAATACTCACAGTACAGAGAATTACAGGCATTCTCCCAGTTCGGCTCCGACCTTGACACAGATACCAAGAATCGTCTTGCAAAGGGTGAAAGAATCGTTGCTGTACTGAAGCAGGGTCAGTCTGCACCTTTATCTGTTGAAAATCAGGTAATCATAATCTACGCAGTTATCAACAACTACCTCAAGGACATTGATGTAGACCGTGTAGGAGAATTTGAAACAGAGCTTTTCGCTCACATTGCTTCAAATCATCCTGACATCACAGACAGCATCAGAAAAGAAAAGGTGCTTACCCCTGAAAATGAGGAAGCGCTTAAGAAGGTTCTTGCGGATTTTGCAGCAAGCTTCTGATGTATTCCCACGAGAAAGATTGAAAAAACAGAATGGACATTTTAATAGTATTAATTGCAGTCGTAGTTGTTATCGGCGGTGCGGCACTTGCGTATTTCCTTGTAAAGAAGTATCTGAGCAAGGATGACGAGCCCAAGGCTTCAAAGGCAAAATCTGAAAAGCCTGCTGCGCCCAAGAAGACAGCTGACGAGAAGAAGGCCGCTGCAAATGCAGCAGCCGCAGAAAAGCGCAAAGCCGAAATGAAGAAGAAGTTCGAGGTTGCGGCAGACCCCAAGGTGCTTGAACACCGCCTTGTAAAAAAGGCAGTTGCGGAAATTACAAAAGCGCCCCGCACCCTTGACCGTATCGAAGTAAAGGCAAACCGCATAAACTGGTATGTAAAGGAAGACTGCACCGAAAACGAATCGGGCAACGTCTTCTTTGACGACCTCGCCTTACATCGTCTTGAACAGGGCGAGATGAAGCTTGTTGCAGAGCATATCTACGGTCAGGTCAAGGGCACAGGCTTTGAAATGACCGAAGAAGGCAGCGGCGAAAAGGATACTTTCCGCTATCATATCGACAAGTACATCATCAAGGCGCTTTAATCCCCTCACAGAAAGGAATTGTGAACTTATGAATAAATCAGCATTTGTTTTAAGCATTGTTGCAATCAGCCTTTCCGCTATCACTCTTGCTTTTGCGGTAATGGTGTATTTAGGAAAAAAGGTTGTATACATCAAGAGTGATTTTTAAAAGAACAGGGTGTGATTTGACTTGGCAACAGGAAATATGAAGGACATCAAGCGCCGCATACGCAGCGTTGGTTCCACAAAACAGATAACCAAGGCTATGGAGCTTGTTTCGTCCTCTAAGCTGCGCCGTGCGAAGCAGAGAGCCGAATCGGCAAGGCCATATTTTGAGGCGCAGTATACCCTGCTTTCGGAAATTGCGTCAAGCAAAAAGGATTTCTCAACAGTTTATACCGAGGAGCGTCCCGTTAAACGCCGCCTGTTCATAGTAATCGCAGGCGACAGAGGACTTGCGGCAGGTTATAACTCCAACATCCTCAAGGCGGCAGTTGCCGCCCACGCAGGCGACGCAGAAAATCCGAAGATTATTGCAATCGGAAAGAAAGCGGTTGAATATTTTGAAAAGCGTGACTACGAGCTGGCAGGCAGCTACCCCTATCTTGCCGAGAACGTAAAAACGGCACATTGTGCGGATATTGCCCGTACAGTTACCGATATGTTCAGCGCAGGTGAGATTGACGAGGTAGTTCTGTTCTATACGGCATTTGTTTCGGCGCTTGTCCAGAATCCCGAGCAGATTAAGCTTCTGCCCGTTTCGGGTATGGGCGAAGGTACAGGAGACGGCGATAATTGCCCCATTTCCTATGACCCCTCCCCCGAGGCAGTTTTCAACCGTATTGTTCCTAAATTTATAATGAGCCTCATCAAGTGCGGTGTCGTTGAATCCTACGCTTCCGAGCAGGGCGCAAGACGTACCGCCATGGAAAGCGCAACAGACAACGCAGACCAGATGATTGCTGACCTGTCACTGGTTTATAACAGGGCAAGACAGGAAAAAATTACTAACGAAATTAACGAAATCGTTTCGGGCGCAAACGCTTTATGATAAGCTAAGCTCTGAACTGAAAGGATAACAAAAAAGATGGCTGATAAAAATATTGGTACAGTCGTTCAGATTATCGGCGCCGTGCTTGATATCAAGTTCCCGCCCGAGTCTCTCCCCAACCTTCTGAACGCTATCGAAATCGACAATAACGGTGAAAAGCTGGTTGTCGAGGTTGCTCAGCATATCGGCGACGACGTTGTACGTTGTATCGCTATGGGCAGCACTGACGGTCTTGTACGTGGTATGGAAGCTGTTGACACAGGCCGTTCTATTACCGTTCCCGTCGGCGAACAGACCTTAGGACGTATTTTCAACCTCCTTGGTGAGCCTGTTGACAATATGCCTGCCCCTGAAGGCGCAGAACGCTGGGAAATTCACCGTGACCCTCCCTCTTATGAGGAACAGGCTGCCTCCAACGAAATCCTTGAAACAGGTATCAAGGTAGTTGACCTTATCGCTCCCTACTTAAAGGGCGGTAAAATCGGTCTTTTCGGCGGTGCGGGCGTTGGTAAGACAGTTCTTATCATGGAGCTTATCAACAACGTTGCAAAGCAGCACGGCGGTCTTTCCGTATTTACAGGCGTAGGCGAGAGAACCCGTGAGGGTAACGACTTATATCAGGAAATGAAGGAGTCCGGAGTTATCGACAAGACCGCACTTGTTTACGGTCAGATGAACGAGCCTCCGGGAGCTCGTATGAGAGTAGGTCTTTCGGGACTTACAATGGCTGAGTATTTCCGTGACCGTGAGGGTCAGGACGTGCTCCTCTTTATTGACAATATCTTCCGTTTTACACAGGCAGGCTCCGAAGTTTCCGCACTTCTCGGCCGTATGCCCAGTGCCGTAGGTTATCAGCCTACACTGGCTACTGAAATGGGTGCTTTACAGGAAAGAATTACATCAACAGCAAAGGGCTCTATCACATCGGTACAGGCTGTTTACGTTCCTGCCGATGACTTAACTGACCCTGCCCCTGCTACA
>CAZGRB010000040.1:0-14259 GCA_964527695.1 uncultured Ruminiclostridium sp. | reverse complement strand
GAGAAAGCGCCGCCGCCGTGTCTTGCGTAGCCGCCGTATGTATCAACGATAATCTTACGGCCTGTAAGACCGCTGTCGCCCTGAGGTCCGCCTACTACGAAACGGCCTGTGGGGTTTACATAGTACTTTGTGTTTTCGTCGAGAAGATCTGCGGGGATTGTTGTCTTGATAATCTTTTCGATAACGTCTGCACGGATCTGTTCAAGTGTAGCGTAAGCCTTGTGCTGGGAGGAGATAACAACTGTATCAACTCTTACAGGCTTGCCGTCTTCGTATTCAACTGTAACCTGTGACTTACCGTCGGGGAGGAGGTAATCAAGCTCGCCGCTCTTTCTTACATCTGTAAGCTTCTTGGCAAGCTTCTGTGCAAGAGAGATAGGAAGAGGCATAAGCTCGGGAGTTTCTGTACAAGCGTAACCGAACATCATACCCTGGTCACCTGCACCTGTATCCATTGCGTTTTCTTCTCTGCCTTCGAGAGCGTTGTCAACGCCCATAGCAATGTCGGGAGACTGCTTATCGAGAGTTGTCATAACTGCGCAGGTGTTGCAGTCGAAGCCGTATTCAGCATTGTCATAACCGATTTCACGTACTGTTTCACGAACAATTGCAGGAATATCAATCTGAGCCTTTGTTGTAATTTCGCCCATTACCATTACAAGACCTGTTGTTGTGCAGGTTTCGCAGGCAACACGGGACATAGAGTCCTGAGCTAAGAGAGCGTCTAAAACGCTGTCGGAGATTCTGTCACAGATTTTATCGGGATGACCCTCTGTAACGCTTTCGGAAGTGAATAAAAACTTTGCCATTTTGCATTTTCCTTTCTTTTTCTTGAGTTTATTTTCTAAAACAAAAAAGCTCCCTATTGGGAGCGTGAATTTCTTTGCTCCCTCATCTTCCGCCTTTCGGCGCAGGAATTGGCACCATTTTCGTTTCCGAACGGTTGCCGCAGCTTCACAGGACCTGTTCCTCCGCTGCTCTTGATAAGGATTTTTTGTTTACTTGTTAATTGTATCACAGGTATGCCCTGTTGTCAATAGGAATTTACGGTTTTTTATCCTTTTCTCGCCTTATACTGCTCATATCTGCCTGTAACCTCATGTCTGTGCTTTTCGGGAGCGGTATTTCCCTCCCTGACACGGCGCATAAGCTCCGTTTTACCCTCTTCTAAACGGGCTCTTGCGGATTTTTTCAGTTCGATACGCTTTATGAGCTTGTCGTTTACAAAGCTGTAATCATTGTAATTATTCAGCTTGAAGGTTTCCAGCAATGAGCAGTACTTATCCACCGCGCATACAAGCCAGCTTTCACGGTATTTCGGAAGCTTTGTCAGCGTCAGCGGCCACATATGCTTCCTTATAATGTCCAGCTCACGGGGGCTGAGCCTGAACTCACGGATTGCATTCTTTGAAGCGGTATAGGGATGCGCAAAGCCGTGAAGACCGTCGCCTATATCTGAGGTTTCGTGCCAGTCGTAAAGAAAGAAGTCATGAAGCATTGCACCTCTTACAAGGCTGTCGCAGTCGTATTTTATGCCAAGCTTATCCGCAAGGGTTTTGCTGTATGCGGCAACTGCCATGCTGTGTCCAAAAACAGATACGTTTCCGTGCTGCGTAAAAGTCTTTGTAAGCTGCATATTTTCATTTTCAAGCACCGATGACACAGCATTCTGGAACTGTTCGTTATTCTTCACGACATATCTCCTTTCTGAGTAGTTTTAAGAGGTGGTTTCCTTTTCCAGCTCTTCAAGCAGGTTATCCGTATCATCCTGCTCGTCCTCACCGCCTATTTCAAACCTGAGCTGTTCGATAAATTTCACCATACGTCTGCGTCGGCGCATAACCGAACCGCCGAGACTGATGAACTTGATTGTAATAAGCCGTTTTGCCTTTTCGGGAGTGAATTTCTTAAGGTATTCCTTGTAATGTATATGACGGGATATGCTTATTATTATATCCGTAGTCATCACAATTATTAATACAAGGTCATAGATTATCTCAAAGTTATCGGAAACTGATGACACAAGCTTATCCACAGGAATGTAAAGCACATACACAAGGAAAAGGGATAAAAGCCCCC
The DNA here is from genome assembly GCA_964527695.1 of uncultured Ruminiclostridium sp. Taxonomy (GTDB): domain Bacteria; phylum Bacillota; class Clostridia; order Oscillospirales; family Ruminococcaceae; genus Ruminiclostridium_E. The sequence goes on along the minus strand of CAZGRB010000040.1, from coordinate 12,180 downwards.
AGAAAAGAGACGGAATAAGCGAAATTCTGTTTTTATAAGTGAATTTCAGCATACTGTAATCCCAGAACTGCTTCTGGAAAATTGTCTCCATAACCCAGCCCACAAAAAATTCAAGTGCCGTACAGGACAGAACACCCACGATATACACGAGAAATCCGTTGTGCTGAAAGGGCATACAGCATATGAGAATCGTCATTCCGCCGAAGCCGTAAATAGGTATGTAAGGGCCGTGCAGAAATCCTCTGTTGATAAATCGGCGGCGGTACAGCGATTCTATTGATGACTCGATAACCCAGCCGATGTTGCAGAAAATAAAGAACAGGAACAGAAGCTGGAACCATTCGTATTGAAACATAATTTTTCCTCTGTTTTTATTCTGCGGAAGCAGTTTCCACAGTTTTTCTCCGGACAGATGTAATATTGCTGTTGATTTCCGAAATGTCAACGCTTATCCATGTAGGCGTGCCGATTGAAATTTCACGGTGTGCGTCCTTTATCTGATCGGAATAGTTTTTCAGCACGCTTGCCTGAATACGCACCTCAGGATCCATGCTGTCCCGCATTGCAAGGTATTCAGGGTTTGTTTCGTCCAGTTCATAATAGATATTTATGACATTTGAATCGGATTTATTGACAGTTATGCGGTATCTGGCGGGAGTAATGCTGTCGTCATACTCGGTAATCGCATAAAGCATACATTCATCAACCGATGTGCCGAGACGCACATAAGCGCCATAAACGAAAAGTCTTTCATTTACACCCAGCATACTGTTGAGCGCATTGGCTGACCTTACGGCAAAGGCTTCCTCCTCTGTATGGGGAGCATCCATAAAAATAAACATTGCCACACAAAAGCCGAGAGCAAGCGAAACCACTGCCGCCGCAATTGTAACAATCATGGGCAGAGCGGGTTTATCGGAAGACTTTTTCTGTTTTGCAGGCTTTTCCTTCTTTGCCTTCTGCTTTTTTGCGGGAGTCTCCGCCTTCGCAGCAGACTTGCCTTGTTCCTTCGGAACAGAGGCTTCGGTTTTGCCTGCGGGAGCAGACTCCTGCATCTCGGGCTTTTCAACCACTTTTGAAACAGCAGCGTCAAGTCCTGTCAGGTCAACGACATTACCGTCGAGAAGAGCGTCAATCTGACTCTGGGAAATGGATATATTCTTATTTTCGGAAGCAGGCGCTTCAGCAGCCTCTTCATTAAGTTTCATATTTGCCGCACTGAGCAGGTCGTTGAATTCTTCTTCCTCCACATCGAATGTAGAAAGGTCAAAACCGCAGCTGGGGCATATGGTTTCATTTTCGGGAATCTCGCTGTCACAATCGGGACAATATATAACTGCCATAACGACTCCTTTCCGCAATATACGGCATAATCCGTGCTTTTTTAACAATCAAAACAATTATATCACAGTAGTTTTCAATTGTCAATTAAAATATAGCGAAAACCGCATTGCAGAACATCATATCCACAATGCGGCTTTATTTATGCAATATTCGTTTCTGTGGATTTTTCGCCCTTGAACAGCACCTTCATTAAAATAGGAGTGAGAATTGACGAAACTATGATAAGCAGGATAACCGAGGTGAAATATACGGAATCAAGGAGTCCCACGGAAAGTCCCTTCTGTGCCACGATAAGTGCAACCTCGCCCCGGGTCATCATTCCTATGCCGACTTTAAGACTGTCGCGCATTTTATATCCGAACATCTTTGCAATAAGTCCACATCCGACAATCTTTGTAATCAGCGCAACCGCAACAAACAGAAGCGAGAACACCATTAATTCGGCAGTAAAGCCCGAAAACTCGGTTTTAAGACCAATACTTGCAAAGAACACAGGGCCGAACAGCATATATGAGCTGATATCCATTTTTTCTGCAATATAATCCGAATCACGGAGGTTGCAGAGAATAAGTCCTGCCACATATGCACCCGTGATATCGGCGATGCCGAAGAAATGCTCAGCGCAGTATGCCATAATCATACATAATGCAAGGCCGAGAATCGGAATGCGGCGCTGATGAGGGTGCCGCTTGTCAATATATTTGAAAATGTAGTAGCAGATAATGCCTGCAAGCACGCAGAACAGGAAGAAAAAGCCTGTATTCTTGACAACATCAGGAGGCTGTGCGTCGGGGTTCTTCATTCCTACTACAAATGTAAGCACAATAATTCCGATTACATCATCTATAATTGCGGCGCTTACAATAAGCGTACCGATTTCACTTTTGAGATGACCCAGTTCCTTAAGCGTCTGCACGGTAATGCCTACGGAGGTAGCCGTCATAATCGTACCGATGAATACCGCACGGTAAAAGTCCTCGCTTCCGATATCGGAAAAGCCGTAAAAGCCGCCGTACAGAAGCGTTCCTCCCAGAAGCGGAACAAATACACCCACAATTGCCACAAGCAGTGCCTTTGGCCCTGTCTTCAGAAGCTCCTTGAAATTCGTTTCAAGTCCTGCACCGAACATAAGCAGTACAACGCCTATTTCCGCCATTGCCGCAAGTATATCCGACTGGTCAACAAGCCCGAAAATACTCGGTCCTATCAGAAGACCAGCCACAATTTCACCTACAACCTGGGGTGCTTTGAGTTTTTTTGCAAAAATTCCGCAGACCTTTGCCGCAAGGATTATTATGGCAAGATCCTTGAAAAGCTCTATCGTTGTTTCCATTTCCGTTATTCCTTCTGTTTATATTTGTTTTTTAACGTTGATATTATATATCTTTTATTTTTACATTGCAACAGGATTTGTGACGATTCTATGTTTTCACCTTATTTCTGCCGTAAAAGTCAAAATTATTAGTTGTTTTTACAATAAGCGTACGGACAGGTACAGCACAATTTTTTAAAAAATCTCCATACCCTATTGACAAAAACTGTATTACTTGCTATAATACAACTGTACTAAGTGAACTAATACACTTGCGCAAGACGTAATACATACTTATACAGAAAGGAACGGTGATTAAATGTTTGTAATGCAGCTGGAAGGCGGTGCGCCCATCTATGAGCAGCTTGTTTCCCGTGTAACGGAGCTTATCTCCAGCGGTACACTTACCGAAAATGAAAAGCTTCCTGCAGTAAGAGAGGTTGCAAAAGCGCTGGGAGTAAACCCCAACACTGTCCAGAAGGCATATTCAATGCTTGAACAGAGCGGACTTATCTATTCAATCCCCGCCAAGGGCAGCTACGTGGGCAAGGCTGAAAAAACCGAGGAGATAATAAAGAAAAAAATCCTCACTGCCTTGTCGGAAAACATTTCCGAAGCGCTGAAAGCAGGCGTTAAGGAAGAGGAAATTATGCTTCTTATAAAAAACTTAAAGGAGGAAATTTTAAATGATTGAGCTTCAGGATATAACCCTTGATTTTGATGAAAAAAGAGTTCTTGACGGCGTTACAATGACCATACCCGACGGCAGAGCCTTCGGACTTTTAGGCTCCAACGGTGCAGGCAAGTCCACAATTCTCCGCCTCTTGTCAGGCATTTACAGAACACAGGGCGGCACGCTCAGAATTGACGGGCAGGACGTTTACGACAACGTTAAATTAAAAGAACAGATATGCTTCATAAACGATGAAACCATACAGTTCACCGATTACACACTGACAGGTCTCAAAAACTACTACAAGCGTTTTTACCGTACCTTTTCGGAAGAGAAATTCAATAAACTCCACGCTGTGTTGAATCTTCCGCTGAATAAAAAGCTCTCCACCTTTTCAAAAGGTATGAAAAGACAGGCTATCGTTATCTGCGCAATCGCCTGCTGCACCAAATACCTTTTCCTTGATGAGGCATTCGACGGACTTGACCCCACAATGCGTATAATCGTAAAGAATATGATGATTGACGCTATGCTGGATAACGGTGCTACCGTAATTCTCTCATCCCACAACTTAAAGGAAATTCAGGAATTCTGCGACACCGCCGCACTTTTACATAACGGAAAAATCGTATTCTGCCGTGAGCTTGACACCGTTATGGGCAATATCCGCAAGATACAGACCTCATTCGGCACGCCTGCTTGCGCCGACGATTTTCCCGAGCTGGAAATATTACATATAGAAAACAGCGGCAGCATCACAAACATAATCGCAAAGGGCAGCGAGGAAGAAATCCGCACAGCGGTTGAAAAGTGCAACCCGAAATTCGTGGATATGATTCCCCTTACGCTTGATGAAATATTTATTTATGAAATGGAGGGTCTGGGTTATGACGGAAAAAAACTTTAATTACACCCTGAGATATTATCTCTTTCAGATGGGAAGGCTTAAAACAATGACGGTATTCTCATGTTTATTTGCAGTTTTAGGCTTCCCTCTCTTAACTGTTGCAAGAAGACTTTCCAGCTTCAGTTCTTTCTATGATGAAATATCCGTTCCTATGATGGTTATTTCGGTAATATGTGTAGGCGGCACTGCTCTGCTGAGCTTTATCACACCTATTGTCGCTTTCAAGCACCTTTACACAAAAACCACCGCAGATAATATCCTGTCTCTGCCCCTTACAACAACGCAGAGATTTATCGGCGATATAGGCGCAATCCTCACCTCCTACAGCCTTCCGCTTGGGGTTTCTATCGGACTTTCGGTAATTGCCCATTCGGTTGTAACATCCGTAATGGACATGAAAACCACAGATTATCAGATAGTTAATATTGCAATGATGGCATTCTTTGCTACTCTCCAGTTTATTTTCCTTAACTCTGCAATTATCGCCTGCTGCGGACGTCTGATTGAGGCTATACTCTACCCTATCGCAGTAAATATCGCAATGCCTGTTGCAATCACCTACGGCGGTGAAATTGCATTTTCAAACGCTTTCGGCATATACTATAGCGGTACACTTGAAATTGTTCAGTCCCCTGTATTCAATATGTGGCCTTTGGGTTATCTTATGAATATGCAGAGCTGGTCAGTATACCTTTCCACCAGCATAATTTCCTCAATTATCTACCTTGGTCTTACATATCTTGCATACAGAAAACGCCACGCACAGAATATCGGCAAGCCCTTTGTATTCAAGTATTCTTATCTTGTTGCAACCGTAGTTATAGGTATTGCCTTTATTATCTGCTACGTATGGCTTGCGGATATGAGTTATCTGCCCGAAACCTATTTCCCACGTGCAGGAACAATTATTGCGTCAGTGGTTATACTGCTGATACTTATGCTGATAATGGAAATTATAAACTACAAAAAAATCCACAGCATACCTAAATTTATTTTTCATTACGCAGGAACACTGGGCGGCGGATTTCTCATATATTTCATGCTTATCTTCAGCAAGGGCTTTGGTGCGGGCTACTACGTACCCGACACAAATCAGGTAAATTATGCTTGTTTATCTACATCTTACAGTGAAGAGGGCTGGGAAAACCGTGTTTATAATAAAATCAACGCTGCAAGCGAAGAAGCGTTGAACATTATCCTTGAAGAACATCAGTATATTGTTGACAACGCAGAAAAAGGCAATACTGGGCATTATATTAATCTTACAAGTAATGCCAGCTATTCCTTAGACTACAGAATGAAAAACGGCACACAGGCAAGCCGTAATTATGATATGGACGAAGGAAATACCGATATCTGGGAAAAGCTCTTCAAGACTGAGGATTACCGAATGATGCCTGTTTTCTACATTGATGGGTACGATTACTGGCTTGAAGAGCCTGCCCAGGTGAGACTTATAAACCGCCACAGCCGACAGGTATATGTAGATTATCTTCAGTATGACTTACTGGAAAGCGAACTCAGAGACGCTATCGAAAAGGACCTTAAAGCCGATACTGAATACGGCAGACACGATGAAAACACAGTGGGCGTATTGCTTTTAGGACGTGCGAACTTTGAAAGCGAAGGAAAATATATTCTCCATACAGACTACTTTTACGGCACTGTCCAGATAGCCATTTACGAAAGCTATGTAAACACTATAAACATTCTGAAACAGTACGGCACAGTTCCCACCGCAGAACAGGCTACCGAAGACAGCGTAAAGAACACAAAAATTCTTATGTTATACCGTATGAAATCCGGCGGTATTGATATGGCGGCTGAACAGATAATGGGTGCTGATGCAGACTCTTCCGCTATTTTCATCACAGAAGAGGAATTCAAGGAGCTTACCTCAAAGCAAGTGAAATACAATATCTATGACGGTGAGGATACAAGTGACGACTACACATATTACCTTGTAAGAGGCGCATGGTACCATCTTGACAGAATCAACCACAAGGATATGATGATTGAGGCACTTGAAAAGGACGGATTTGTATTAGCCGACTATGATTTCTTTGATGACTACGACGGCAAGTATTTCGGCTACGATCATGTATACAGTATGATAAATACCGAATACAATTCATATTGCAACGCTCTTTTTGAAAACCGCACACAGCTTGTCAATGCATTAAATCCCGAAACAGGGATTTATGAAATAATGCTCAAATAAGAAAAAGCCATTGCAGATAAATCTGCAATGGCTTTCGTTTATTTATAAAGATACTCCGCAATACTTCTTGCGAGCCATCTGGCTTCGCTCTTGTCTGCGATTTCCCAGAGACGGACGGTAAGTGCGAGGATTTTTCCGCTGTCCGTTTCCTGCTCGTAGATTATGCCGTAGCGCTCCGCTCTGTGAGGGTTGTCTATCATCCACACCAGCGGCACAATATCCGTACCGTCAAGGTTTTCGCAGTGGCTGTGCATTATGGGCTCAAACCACTGGGGAGTTGACCAGAACTCTGTGGGGAAGCTTTCAAAAATCGGGTGCTTTTCCTGAATAAGACAGCCCATTGTACCCGTGGGAAGGGGTCTGCCCATGGACTCGGAAATTGACGAGAACATAGGATAGCACCAGAAATCGGTGCAGTATGTACCCTCAAGCTTACCCTCGGCTGTGGGAATATAGATTGCCTTTTCGCCGTTATCCATAAGCTTTTCAGCTTCTTCGATGCTGTTTACAAAGGCGATTTTCTTATTGCCGCAGGTAATACCCTTTTCGTCAATCTGAACATCTATCTTCGGGTAAACCATAAAGTCGTAGCTGTTCTGAATTTCCGTTCCGTCAATAAACAGATTAAGAGTATATTTCTGAGGTCTGAGCTTTCTGGGTACGGAAACCGAGGTTTCACCGAGCCTTGTCACCTTTGCGGTCACTGTAAAGTCCTGTTCACCGCTTGCAACATTACTGCTCTCGCAGGTAAGGCTGTAACGGATTTTTCCTTTTTTGAACGCAGGATTTGTATTGAAAACGGTAATTCCGAAGCCTATCTTTTCATCGGAGCTGAACACAAATTTAGAAAATTCAGCCATTACAACGGTATCGTTGCAGAAGCATTTCCATTCTTCTGCCGTAACAGTGTCCTTAGGCTCCATAAGAGAGTTGAGAACGCCTACAAGAGCTGTGCCCTGGCCCGGGAAATCCTGCAGGTCAAGAAGCTGGAAGCCTGAGAGATTCTCGGATTTAAGCGCAGTTTCAAGCTCCGCCTTGTAGCAGGCAACAGCAAGCTTACCCGAAGCGTAGAAAAACTTGTCGGCATAGGGTAAGAGACCCTTTTCCTCTGCCTTTTCACGGTAGATTGCAATATTTTCCGCTTTGATTGAGCCTGTGTAGTGAGAAATTTCACGGTAATCGGGGTAGGTTTCGTACTGACCGATTTCATGGGAAATCACGGGAACATCGGGGATAAGTCCCTCGCCGCCGTCAGCCTCAACCTCCTTTACACCTGTGCCGTACTGGATAAGGATTTTTCCTCCTGCGCCGCCCTCTGTCTCAATTTTTTCAGGCTTGATGATTGTATCATAGTTATGCACCGAATTGGGCGCGTCGGTCTGAATATGACCGAGAGGTGCATCGCACATTGCATAAGAGCCGCGGTAGAGCCTTTCCTTTGAAAGTCTTACGCCGCTTAAGAAATCAGAGTTTTCAAGCACCGCAGGCCAGAACTGGAAATTATTTGAGCCGTCTGTGTAAAGATGACGGGCGTCAACCGCACGGTAATCCTTTAAAATCTTGTCCATTACCTCCTTGCTGCCCCACAGCTCATTACCCAGAGACATCATTGCGAAAGAGGGGTGATTGCCGAATTCCTTTAACATTCTGAAGCCCTCATCAATAAGAAACTGCTGTTCCTCGGTGATTTCATCGGGAACCGTTCCCCAGAAGGGCAGCTCGGGCTGCATATATATGCCCAGCTCGTCAGCCGCAACAAATGCCGCTTCAGGCGGGCAGCAGGTATGGAAACGGTAGTGGTTTATACCGTAATTTCTTGCAGTTTCAAGAACTCTGCGCCATTCGGAAACGGTAGTGGGCGCATAACCTGTAAGCGGGAACACAAGACCATCGTGCTTGCCTCGCATAAAGGTTTCGCTGCCGTTTACATAGATTTTAAGTCCGTCTGTCCAGATTTTCCGCATACCGAAGGTATGACGCTGTTCCTCGCCGCCGAATTCGGTTACAAGGGTAAGCACCTGAGGGTTGTATTCACTCCATAGAGGCATCATTGCCGCTGGAGAATAGAAAAAGCTGTTTTCGCCCTGACGAACGGAAAATTCCTGCTTTTCATAACCTTCAACATAAGCTGAAACATTTCCTCCGTCGGTTGCAGTGAACTTTACGGTAATACCGTTCTTTCCCACATCAGGAATTATCATCACATCATCAATGCGGGATTTCGGTCTTACCTGAAGCTCAATTCTGCCTGTAATACCGTTCCAGTTGGTCTGTGTATCGGGAGAAGTAAGGTGTCCGCCCTTGGTAGGGTAGTCAGTGTTGTCAACACAGATTGTTATTTTATGCACCCCTTCGGAAAGCTTCGGCAAAGGATAACGGTGCGGTGTGCAGAGACTGTCGCAGGCGCCTGTGGTCTTACCGTCTATGTATATGATAGTTTTTCTTGTTCTTTCAAGGAAAAGCGTAAGCTCCTGCTCACGCATTTTTTCCGTAACCGTAAAGGTTCTTTCAAACCATGCGTGGCCTTCAAAATAATATGTATCCGTAAGGTAACCCGTTGCACGCCAGTCGTTCTTCTTACCCTTACGTGCGTGGGAGGTTGTATCGGGGAGGGTTATTGTATCAGGATACTCTGCCGGAATTATTCCCTTTCTGTCTTCGTCCATACAAAGCTTCCATACGCCGCTTAAATCAATTTTCTTCATTGTGTCAGATTCCTTTATCTTTATTTCATAGGTAATGCCGCCGAAAGACATACATCTCTCTGCGGCATTATATTTTAATCAATCACCGAAAGATACTCCGATATTTCTTCCTGTGACAACAAGCTTGTCGTCAGCGGGAACAAACTTTGTTTTCATAGTTACGTCTGAAAGCTTATTTTCGGTAATATCACTGCCGATTTTTGCAACAGTGTAACCGAAACCGCCGTCCTTGATAAGCTGTGCGGCTCTTGCACCGAACTTTGTGGCAAGCACCCTGTCATAGGCGGAGGGACTGCCGCCACGGAGCATATGTCCGGGAACAACCGTTCTTGTTTCAAAGCCTGTTGCCGCCTGAATCTCCTTGGCAACACGAGCTGTAACGGTTGTATAGCCTTCCTCGGTACGGAGAGCCATACGTTCCTTCTTCTTCATTTTTGCCTCAGCCTTGCTCATTGCACCTTCGGCTACGGCAATTATGGAGAAGCCCTTTCCTGCTTCGGCACGCTCGTTCACAGCCTTTACTACCTTCTTTATATCGTAAGGAATTTCGGGAATAAGTACAATATCCGCACCGCCTGCAATACCCGAATAAAGGGTAAGCCAGCCTGCCTTGTTGCCCATAATTTCGATAACCATGATTCTGCTGTGGGAATCGGCTGTTGTATGGATACGGTCGATAACATCGGTTGCAATATCAACCGCTGTGTGGAAACCGAAGGTAACGTCAGTACCCCAGATATCATTATCAATTGTCTTGGGCAGACCAATAATATTGAGACCCTCTTCTGAAAGAAGATTTGCAGTCTTGTGTGTGCCGTTTCCGCCTAAAGTGAGAAGGCAGTCAAGCTTCTGCTCCTTGTAGGTTTTCTTCATTTCGGCAACCTTATCAATTTCGTCCTCCTCAATGACCTGCATCATTTTGAAAGGAGTACGCTTCGTGCCGAGAATTGTACCGCCCTGAGTAAGAATACCCGAAAAATCGGAAGGCTTCATTTTCTGGCAGTTATTGTGTATAAGACCGTAGAAGCCGTCCTGAACACCCACAATTTCGACCTTGTTTTCGCCGAAAAGCTGATAACACGCCTTTGCCGCACCTCTGATAGTTGCGTTAAGACCGGGGCAGTCGCCGCCGCTTGTAAGTATACCGATTCTGAGCTTTGCCATAAAAATCGCCGTCCTTTTCTTTATAGTTGCGAACAATTCCGCTTAAGTTATATTATACACTTTTTTACACAAAAGTCAAGATGATTCTGTAATTTATTTGTGCAAGATTTACAATTCCTTACCGCAGGCACCGCAGAATTTCGAGTTATCGTCAATTTCTGCGCCGCATTCGGGGCAGACAGGCTTTTTGCGTGTCGCGACAACAATCACCACAACCACAAGAATAAGCACGCAGACGCTGCACAGGATTATTGCCACTGCCGCACCTGCAGGCTTGTAGGTTGCAGGGTCGTAATTGTAAACCTTAGCACATTCCTCAAGATCATCATTCTCAGAATCTGTTTCAATATTATTCCAGTCCTGCTGGCTTCCGCTGTAATAAACCCTTGCAAGGTCATAACACCTGTCAAATGCGCTGTGTCCGATTCTTTCCACACTCTTCGGGATTACAATTTCCTCCAGATCGTGGCAATTAGCAAAAAGACTATCCTCTATAACGCTTACTCCGTCAGGAATTTCCGTACGGATAAGGGATTCACAGCCCGAAAAAGCAGAATCGCCTATTTCCTTTACGTTTTTTCCCATTGTAATTTTTTCAATATTTTCACATCTGCGAAAAGCACATGAGCCGATGGACTCAACGCTGTCAGGAATTGTCACTTCCATGATGAAATCCATATACTCAAAGGTATTGTCAGCAATGCTTGTTACAGCACGTCCCTCAATCTCCGACGGAATGACAACAACCTCTTCACTGCCTGTATAGCCGTTGATTGCTACTGTATCATCGGGTCTGATTTTGTAGCTGAAACCTTCATATTCACCGTAAGGCTCATAATCGGGAAGCTCAACAGGCTCTTCGGAAGAGTAATCAATTTCTCCCGAAGCGAATATTACGGGTATATTCCAGAAATCATTTTCATCCTTTTCAATTTTATCCCACTCTGCGCCTGAGCCTTCGTAATAAACAATAAGCATGGAGGTGCAGCCGTCAAAGACATCATCGCCCAGCATAGTTACGCTTTCGGGAATAAAAACAGTCTGAAGCGCAGTACAATCTGCAAAAGCTTCATTACCTATTTCCCGCACACCGTCGGGAATATACACTTCAGCCAGGGCTGTGCATTTTTCAAACGCACCGTCACCGATATAAGCCAGATTATCGGAAAGAGCTACGTTATAAAGTCCGTAGCAGTTGCTGAACGCATAATTTCCTATAAGCTCTGTCCCGTTTTCCATAGTTACCGTATTTAATCCGTAGCAATTCTGAAAAGCATAGTCGCCCACATTCGTTACGGTGTAAGGGATAAGAACCGTGAAGAGTCCGGTTTCCTGCGAAAAGCTGCGTGGCCCTATACCTGTAACTGTATAGCCGTCAATTTCCGTAGGTATAGCCACATTGCCCCCGTTTGCCGAAACAGCCATTGCACCTATCGTAACGGTTGCCGTATACCCGTCCGTATTTACCTCATACATCCACTCCAGATTTTCGGAAAAGCCCTCTGCACAGGCGGTAACGGCAGAAGCTGATAATAAAAGCGCACCTGTAAGTGCTGAAAAAATCTTTTTCATTTTTTCTCTCTCCTTTTCTATTTTCCTTAATTATACAGCTATACCTTGATTATGTCAATAAATTTTCCTTTTTTATTGTGCAGAATCTATAATTTCTCTTGACAACGTTCCTGCTTCATAGTATAATTAGTAAGAAGAAATCGTTTTCAGAACGATAATTTTTTACGAAAGGAATTTACTGCCATGGCTTATATTTTAGGCGTAGATATCGGAACTTCGGGTACAAAAACCGTACTCTTCGCTGAAGACGGGACACCCGTTTCCTCCGCTACATACGAATAT
>CAZGRB010000039.1:9961-14430 GCA_964527695.1 uncultured Ruminiclostridium sp. | reverse complement strand
ACTAGCTGGCGGCAGAGATTCATGCAACTGCCGGAATATATGACCCTATAGACGAAACCCTGTCGAGATGGCACTTTGATGCGGCAGGGTATACGGTATCCATTACAGATAAAAATGTTCAGGTTATATACAGCTTTATTCCCCTTGTCCCCGTAGAGGACAGATATTACACATATCTGCAGGAACTGGAACAGGCAAAGCGTCCCGAATATTCGTGGATAAATGTAAAGGCGGATAAGATTGACCAGTATGCCGACCCGTGGGATATTGTACTTGAAAAGGCGGAACGGCTTCAGACCCTTACAGGAAAATATCTCCACTATGTTGAGGAAAATCTGGTTTATGAGCTTGGCGACCGTGTGGAAAATGCGGAATATTATGATACCTTTGAGGTAATTTCCGAGGAAATGAAGACCTACGAGGATTTCAGAAATCTGTTTTCCGATTCAGTTCACGGCGAATTCTTCGATTACATCAACACAGACACACCGAGACTTACAGAAATAGACGGAAAGCTCTGCAATCAGCAGCCCATGAGCGGTTACCTCGGTATTATAGAATCCTGGTTTATCGGATATGACTGGGATGATGACAAGATAATCGGTCATTTTGCTGTGCTTAAGGGTATTGAAGATGTAGCATACAACAACGCCAAATATCTGAACGATATAAACAATTACCAATTCTATGATATTGTAATTCAGAATGTTGGCGGAAAGTATGTCATAACCGACTGTTACAACCCCGAAACGGGAAATAACGAAGATTCATATCAGACTCACGGTTATTTCTACAACTCAGGACTGGTTGACAGAACACTCATCACCAACGAAAAGGTGATTCCTGCCGACTACAGAACAAGTACAAGTCTGGCAAAGCTGGACGACGGCACAAAGGTCACACTCCTCTGCGACTATGAAAATGCAGAAATGACCCTTCAGCTGAGGCAGTACAATGTTGCAATTATTGACGAGCTTAATACGGGCATTGCACCTTCCACAAACGGTAATATAAAGCCTAAGCTTCATACTGTAAATCTGACAGGCGGTACGCTGATTTATCTCACTGTGCCGAGGGATGACGGCAGCTATAAAATCTATCTTTTCGCTGTGATTGACGGAAAGCTTAAGCGCTTCAATGACCAGAACGGTCCTCTTGTTATAGAATCCGATACCGATACTCTCAATAATATCGCATTAAGCGATCATATATTCGCAGGCAAGGTTTCGGGTGAGCCAAGAAAGCACTATGCCATTGATTTCAGGGAAACAAAGGCACTTCAGTATTATCGTTACCCCGATATAGATACAAATACTGAGCTTGTAAATTTCACAGACCTTGATTTCATCCCCTATGACGCAAATGCCGAATATCTCTGTAAGGGTGACTGGAACGTTACCTTTGACGGCACAGGCTTTGCCGAAGAAGGAAGCACTTTCAGCTTCAACTCGGCAACAAACGCATCCGAAACAGATAAGGCGTGGTTCTTTACGGATATCGAAGGCGGTCCAAGAGGCGGCTCAGGCGCAGGGCTTTATGTGATTTTCAAGGATAATCCCGACCTGATGTATTTCTATCACGAGCCGATATATGCGGATATGACCGCATTCTGCAACTATGATATGGTTTTCGAGCGCACTCAGATTAGCGACAGCCGTAAGAACGTACATAGCATTAAAGATTTTCAGTTTACCGCAACTCTCCAGCCTGACCAGACGGTAAGATTTACAACAACCGACCCTGCAACAGGCAAGACTATTCTGGAAATCGATACAGGCATAACCGTAAACAAGGTTTCGTACAGCAACGAATACGGCAGCGGCGAATCAAGCGACGCAGGAACATACCTTATGGACTTCGGGGACAAAACTGTGGTTGCGCTTTACGTTTCCGACAGCTACTCAGAGGGAACGCTGCTGTACCGTATGTACTATTATGACGTGGAAAAGAACAGCATTACCCCGTTCCTTGACGTAGGCAACAGTAAATTCACCGTTACCTCGGAGCACCCCGGTTATAACAGAATCTATGATCAGGCGAAGGCGTTTACTCACGAGCCCAACACCGTCACTTTAGGTGATGTGCGTGAATACTATATTCTGAATTTCGGCAGCCACACTATGGGCAAGGGACAGCTGTTCCCTGCTGATACGGACACGTCACTTGTAAACTATGAAAGTCTTGTTTTCGATAAGAAGTTTGAAACCGAGTACGAAAATCCCTTTATAAACAAGTGGACTTACGCTTATATCGACAGTGATTCCGCAGGCTTCCGCATTACAGACAATCTGCCTGTGGCGGAAACGGATAAGGCGTGGTATTGCCTGCATGAAAATGAGCTTTTCTTTATCTATAAAGAAAATATAGGGCTTATGTATTCTTTCAGTAAAAGCAACCTCACCACATATTGCCTGAATGCGGAAACCGCCCACAGCGACTACGGCAATGTATACAAGATTACCGACGCTCCTTCGTTTGTCCCAAATTCGGAAGCTATCGTTTACAGCGAAAACAAGGATTACAGCGTGGCGGTTGTCAAGGATAACACCCTGAGGCTTCATGTATGCGACCTTGTTACAGGGGTAAGCATTGCCGAACTCAACACAGGAATTACCTGCTCCCCTGACGAAAAGCCGACTCTCAGCCTTTACTATGCGGGCGACACATATGACCTTGTTGTTCTGAGTGCGGGCAGCAGAAACACTCTCTTTGTAACTTCAAGATACAAAATTACTCCCCTTACCTATGAGGAAAACGGCGAGGCAGTTGTTATCAACGGCAGTAATATTGAATTCGGACAGGATAATAATCTCAACGAATTCTATGTGGAAGGTCCTTACCCCGAGAAAAAAATCTACTATAAGGTTAACCCGACCGCTTCAACCTGTACTACAAGGCAGATTTTCCCCATAGACAGCGATACCTCGCTTATAAATCTCCCTGCAATATCCCAGAACGGAATGATAATTCCCGAAAGCGACCCGTTCTTCGGAAAATGGGACAGAGCCTACGGACACTGGATGCCTGACAATGTGTATTTTGAAAATGAAGGCGTTGAGTGCTACGAAACCGACAAGCTGTGGTGCAGGACGGATGTGAACGGCAAGGACGCTGTTGTATACATAATAATGAAGGATAACCCCGATTATATGTATATGTACTACGATAATGGTATGTTCCTGAACTCAGGCAGCTACCGCCTGTGCAACTATGACAGGGTATTTGAAAGAGCGGATATAACCGAAAAAAACGATGTTGATTACGTTAAATTTGATAGTTTCTCGGTCAAGCTTTCATATACCACAGGACTTAAAACAACTCTCAGAAAGCTTGAGGTAGTGCGAGGTGCAGATACCCTTGCTTCTCTCGATATTCACTATGAGCTAAGCACAAAGTTCTCCACAGGCACATACTGGTACATGAATAAGTATGAACTCAAGGACGGTAATATCGTAAGTCTCAGTGTATGCGAGGACGGAGAAGAAGATAGGTTGTTTTTCTACCACTGCAGCAGCAGTGAAATTGCACCTATAACGCTTTATGATATTGACGGAAATGAAGTTGATGTAGTTTTATCAAGCGCAAACAGCTCGGTGAATGACAATGTTCTGCTGATTTACGATAACTACGGGACGGCTGTACCAAAGAGATTTGAGGTTGACTTTGAAAACAACACCGCAGCTCAGTTCTACGACTATTCTTTAGAAGCAGATACAAGCGAAATACCCGACCTGACAGCTGCGGAATATGACGCAAAA
Source organism: uncultured Ruminiclostridium sp. (assembly GCA_964527695.1). GTDB lineage: Bacteria > Bacillota > Clostridia > Oscillospirales > Ruminococcaceae > Ruminiclostridium_E. Next base: position 10,672 of record CAZGRB010000039.1, on the reverse strand, counting down.
ATTATTGAAGAAGTTTTCTACGGTCAGTGGGAAATTGACTACGAAATAGAGAACGCCGCAAACCCAGGCAGCTATCGCTACCGTTACGACCCGCTTATTTTCTCCTACATCGGAAGATGCATCGACTACCCTTCCACAAGTCTTATAAACGCTGTTTATGAGGACGAAAAGGGCTGGTATGCAGTAGGAAAGAACGGCGGCGATGAGCAGATATGCTACATTTCAAAATCCGAGCCTGATATTCTTTACTATTATCAGTACAGCACAACACATATGAACGAATTTGACATGGTATACAAGCGTTCCGATAAGGAGGTTGTGATTGATAAAATTACAGCGCCCTCACAGCTTACTGCCATGGGTGTAAGAAAGCTTGCGGAAACCACGGGCTTCAATATTTTCGACCCTCCTAATACCGTAAGCTATGACAAGTCGAAAAAATGGGTGCTGGGAAATGTATACGGTGCAGGAATCGGTGAAATTTATCTGACCTCCCTCAGTGAAAATAAGATAACCTACTGCCGCAGGGCATATCCCGAAGGAGCTGACCCCCTTACAACTCCCGACGGTTACATGACGACTGTCCCGAATTACGATATCTTTGTATATCTCACCTTTACAGCGGAAAAGGTTGACGGAGAATGGAACATAACCTCTGTTTCCCATAAATATGCAAGGGAACTTTATGAGCTTGTATATGAATTGCAGAAC
>CAZGRB010000039.1:0-9951 GCA_964527695.1 uncultured Ruminiclostridium sp. | reverse complement strand
CAATATTGATGTATACAATGCGGTTATCAACCTGATTCTCAGCAACTATCAGTCGGATGAATTCTGGGATGAAAGTATTAACCCCGAAAAGCAGAGAATTACAGCAGAAGCCATAAAGAAATTCAGTAATGGTTTTTCTTCATCTGCCGATGCGCCAATACTTTCTGACGGACAGCTTATGTATTCCATGTGTCTCAACACATACTGGACAAATTAACAAACAAAAAGTGCGTATGCCGAAGCATACGCACTTTTTTATGCTAAACCTGTATCAAGCACAAGTGCAGGATTTGTAATAACCTCAGAAACCTCGTCACGGGACAGAAGCTTTGTTCCCTGTGTGCCCTCAAGGAAAATATCCTGAGTTATTTCAACAAGGTCAAAGGACTGCTCAAGCACAGCCATTATTTCGGGGATAATAACCTCCTCAACCGCCTTTGCAAGAACGAGTCCCGCAAAGAATATATTGGTGGATTCGGAATATTCCTCTGCCGATTTCTGAAGCTTATCAACCGCAGTTATCATACGGTCGAAAAACAGCAGGCTGTTGTCATAAAGCTTTCCGAACTGCTCTCCGTTTTTGTAAGCATCTTTGTATTTTTCCGCAAAGTCGCTTCGCATTGCACGTATTTCAGTGCCTATGGGTGCGTAATCAACCGTGAGGATCGTTGTAACATCGGAAAGATTTACCTTTTCCATTATAAGATTCAGAGCCGCTACCGAGCATTTCTGCATTTCATTTGCGAGAGACTTCTTCTCTTTAAGAGCGGGTCTGGTTTCATTTTCCACATATATATCGCCGTTCAGAAAATAGTGGTCAATAAGAAACTGCGTAAATCGGAGCTGTTCGCCCTCTGTGAGAGTGAAAATTGTCTTGAACGGAATACCCGTTCTGTCCGTGGGAAGCATACCGCCTCTTGTAAACTCAGTGATTATCTCCTCTTCGGAGGGCTCGGTGACGGTTGTTGCCGATGGAGTTGTCACAGCAGTAGTTGCAACTGTTGTGGTAGTAACGGGAGTTGTGGTTGTTATGGGAGTTGTTGTTGTTATAGGAGTTGTTGTTATTGCAGTGGTTGTTGTCGCAGGCTTTGTTTCAAGAACCGTTGTCACAAGTGCTTCGCCCAGCTCCTCCTTTGCCTGCTCCTCTGCCTTATTCAGCTCCGCCTCAAGCTGATTCTGTATAATAACCTCGGCTAAGGTCTTGTCCTTTGCAGATACCTCGGCTACATAAGCACCCGTAAAATGCACCGCCGCAAAAAGGCATACCGCACCTACGGCAAGTATTATGAGCATTTTTAGAATTTTCATAAGTGCGTCCTTTCTATATCAGTACATTTTCTTTCCTGCAAAATTCTTTTTTCTCACTGCCGTACTGCTGATTACGCATATTACAACAGATAAAAGCAGCAGCGCTGTGCAGTAATTGAGCCGTGCCTCAACGCTGTCGGGAATCACAGCCATATCAGCGATGCCAAGCCCGATTCCCACGGCAAGTGATAAGAATAAACCTACCGATTCCCTTCCGCTTACAAGAGAAAACAGCATATTCACAAAGCCGCAGAGAACGTAGAGCATAAACACCGATGCGCAGGCAGAAACAATAGTAGGAACAGGAGGATATACAAAATCCGACGAGGGCTGTCCCGACATTACTCTGAAACCTATGAAATCACCGCTCCATACATCACTGAAGCTGAATACCTGTGAGCTTACAACGAGATTAATAAGTATCATAATGCCGAAAAAGACGATTGTGTTCAGCACATATGCCGCCGCCTTCACCGAAAGCCATTCTGTGCGGCTTTTAAAGCGAAGTATCCCGATTTCGCCGTATCCGTTGTCAAACATTATTCCGCTTACAACGAAAAGATAAAGAGGCATATAGATAAATACCGTATTCATGGTATCTGTCAGAATCAGGTACATTGTCTCAAGAGAGGAAAAAACCGCCATATCTGCCATATCAATGTATTTGTATACGCTTACAACTGCGGCAAAGGAAATAACTGCAATACCGAGACACCAGCGTGCCGCAGGAAGATGTGAGAAAAGAGATGAAAGCAGTCTGTATAATCGTCTCATCTGCGCTCACCTGCCTTTCCTATGATGGTAAGCACAAGACCGAGAGCTGTAATCAGAAGAGGAATAAAAACACGGTCAGGTGTAATATCACTGCCGTAAATAGCAGGGGAAATATCAAGAGGCGGATAGAAGCGTTCAAGCCTTATGTGCGGAAAGGCATAAATGCACAGAAGATAAAGCACCTGCGGCATTACAAGGGGCACATATCTCTGACGGTTTACAAATGTAAGACCGTAGGATAATGCCGCATAGGAAAAACCGAAGGAAAGGCTTAACAGAAGCACGGTGAAATCATATCGGCGGTCTGCCTCAGGGCATATTATAATGCAGACGATAAGCAGGACAGCCTGAGGAATAAAGAGTGCCGCTGCGCCTGAAATTCCGCAGGTAATGAAACGACGGAAAATATAACCTGTTCCATTAAGCTTTATATTCATAAGTGTATCATACCGTGTTTCTTTTTCCTGCATTATCATAACCGAATACGGCATTGCCGCAAGCACGGGAGCGACAAAGGGCAATGCAAAGGACTGAGCATAAAGAAAAAGCCTTTCGGGTTCACAGCTGTCCCATACGCAAAGCACACCTGCTCCCAGCAGCAGTAAATTCAACATAATACTTATATAAAAGGCAGGTTCAGTAAAGATACGTCTTAAATCTGTCAGAAAAAATCTCATACTGTACTCTTCTCCCTTTCAAGTTCAGAAACTTCTCCGTTTTCTATACGGAAAATACGGGTGCAGAGAGTTTCAATATCCTCGGCAATGTGGCTTGCAATGACAATAGTTGTACCCTGAGCGTTAAGCTCGGAAAAAAGCTTTCTGATTTCGTTTACCGACTCGGTATCAAGGCTGTTCATAGGCTCATCCAGCACAAGCAGCTCAGGCTTATTCATAACCGACTGAATTATGCCAAGCTTCTGGCGCATACCAAGAGAATATGTACGTACGGGACGGGGATTCTTCGGGTCAAGCCCCAGCCTTGTCATAAGCGCTTTTATTTCGTTTTTAGGCACAGGATTATGACTCATGGAATTTAGGATTTTCAGGTTTTTCAGACCGCTGTAATGAGGTATAAATCCGGGAGTCTCAATCATTACGCCAAGGGACGGGAAAAATCCGCCCTTGCCCGAATAGTTTTCATCATTTACAAGAACTGTTCCCGAATCGGGCAGCAGAAGTCCTGTCATAAGTCTGAATATTACGGTCTTACCGCTTCCGTTCCTGCCGATAAAGCCGCAGATTTCTCCTTTTTCTATGGTAAAATCAGCCGCCTTTACAACAGGCATTCTGTTGAAGCTCTTGCTTACATTTTTAAAACAGATACAGCTCATTGGGTTCTTCCTTTCCTGTTAGTCATATTAAGTATAATATTTTTCGCTGCAAATGTCAATGTGGGTCTGCATAAAATACAGACCCACATTATAATAATCATTATTCAACCATATCCTCAATCTTAACAGGCTTACCTGCAAGACCGAGAGCGCTGTCCACAGGGAGAGAGAAGCAGATTCCCCGATTTTCGGTAAGAATACCTGCAGATTCGAGAATTCCGTTCATAACCTTTTCTCTGTCCTCTTTAGGAACAACTATAAGAACTACGTCCTTCTCAGGCTGAATGGAAATTCCGAGAAACTTCGCTGCTTCCTCGCCGCCAAGACCAAGGCCGTGAAGCATTGTGCCGCCGCGTGCGCCTGCCGCCTTCGCAGCTTCCTTGACTGCGTCAAAACCGCCGCCGTTTACTATCGTTATTATAAGCTCATGCTTAATTTCGCTCATATCTGTTTTTCCCTCCGTTTCGGGTTTTGTTCCGTTCAGTGCAAAAGCTGTTCCCGACGCACCGGTCAGGGGCATTGTAAAAGCAATTCCCCGTCCTGCCTCGGTAAGAGACAGCTTTTTATTGAAGGTGTCGTAAAGATTCATAACCATATTGTCTGCTACAAAAGAAATGCCTATAATCTTCTTGTTCTCACCGAGTCCGAGATAATCAAGCATCTGAGAATCCGCAGAGCCGAAGCCGTGTATAAGAAAACGGCACGGTACACCTTCCTGCACAAAAATATTCTGCACAAGCTGCATACAGCTGTAATCCGCTATAAGAACCATTGCCTTCATTATAAAGCACCGTCCTTTCCTTCATCAAGCCATACAGCCTTATCGCAGCCTGCATCAAGAGCAATCGGGAATACACCGACAATCTCTTTGGCAGCAGGCGCAGACTTGAACTTGCTGACAAGACCTAAAATCTGAATTGTAAGCAGAGGAGTCATAGCAACCATAGCTACAATACCGAATGCATCCTCGGCGATGTTTCCGCCTGACGCACTGCAGGCACCCATTGCAAGCGGGAGCAGGAAGGTTGCGGTAAGAGGACCTGATGCAACACCGCCCGCATCAAAGGCAACGGATGTAAAGATAGGCGGTACAATAAGGCTTATTATAAGTGCCAGTGCATAGCCGGGGATAAGGAACCACAGAATTGAAATTCCTGTTATACATCTGAGCATTGCAATGCCGACAGACGCCGCAACGCCAAGCGCAAGACTTATTCCAAGAGCCTTTGCTGAAATTCTGCCCTCGGTAATGGTTTCAACCTGCTGCTTCAGCACGTGAACTGCAGGCTCGGCAGATACAATGAAATAACCGATAATCATACCGATAGGAATAAGTATCCAGGAATAACCGCTTCCCGCAAGGCTTTCGCCCAGATACTGACCTATGGGCATAAAGCCTACATTTGCGCCGGTAAGGAACAATACAAGTCCTATGTAAGTGAATGCAAGACCTACAAAAATCTTGATAAGTGTTTTCTTGTCAAGCTTGAGAGAAATAAAGTTGAAAATAAGGAAGAATACTACAATCGGAATCAAAGCCGATGCCACTTCCTCCATATAATGAGGAAATGCCTTTACAAATTCCATAAAAGCTTCGGAAACCGACTCATAGCTTCCTGCAGGCGTAAGAGTCTGCTCAGGGATATCTGTGCCGCCGATTGCGCCGAGGATAAGAACTGTAAGAATCGGCCCGATTGAACATAAAGCTACAAGACCGAAGCTGTCTTCTGCGGAGGTTTTGTCGCCTCGTATGGAAGAAAGGCCAAGACCCAGCGCCATAATGAACGGAACAGTAATAGGCCCTGTTGTAACGCCGCCCGAATCAAATGCCGTCGGAATAAAATCAGGCGAAATAAGAGGCGAGCAGGCAAAAACGAATACAATTGCGTAGAAGAATATAAACAGTGCTGATATTTTTATCTGCAGGAATATACGAAGGAACGCTATCGCCAGAAACAGGCCTACCCCTATACCTACCGACCATATCATAACATTTGAGTCGGCTATGGGAGTCTGGTCTGCAAGCACCTTCAGGTCAGGCTCGGCAACTGTAACAAGTACGCCTATCACAAAGCATATCGGAAGTATGAGCCACACCTTCCGCATCTTTACAAGCTTTGCGCCGATTTTTTCGCCGATAATAATCATTGACGTATCGGCGCCCAGCGTAAACAGTCCGATTCCCAGAACGAGAAGGATTGTTCCCACAAAGAACATGAAAAACAATTCGCCGCTTATAGGGACAATTGTTATCATCAGAAGGAATACCACGGCTGCAACAGGAAGAACAGAGCCTAAGGATTCCTTGATTTTCTCAATCAGATTTTTCTTCAATTAAATCACCTTTTTAAAAATATATTTCAATTATAACACATTTACTCTGTTTTGGCAATGTTTTATATGACAAATTTACGGTAAAAATTGTTGCAGCGCAAAAAACGACAGATAATGGAAAGAAAATATATTTCAGCGCAGCATTTACGTATTGCGGATTAAAAATTTCAGTTCTTCATTGACTTTAAAGGGAAAACTAAAATAAAGTTCAGTTAGCCGTTGCAGGAATTGTTATACTGATTTTCTGATTTATGACAGGAAACGGATTCAATGTGCTTTTTTTCTCAGGTTGATACGCCATATTTCATTAAGTCGCTTATTCTTATACATATAACTAAAACTGTCAATAAAATCAATAAGAAGAATTAAAACAGCGGCCGTGCCTATGCGCAGCGCCGTTGTCTCATCCGTATTCATAAAAAATGCGGCAAGAGGCCGCACGGCATAGCCCATAAACAAGGTCAGTACCAGAGCGAATCCGACTCCTGTGGGAACAGTTGTATATTTTGAAATTTTTAAAGGCACCCATTCATAATTCCAGTATTCAATACCGCATAATTTTTCTACAATTGTGCCGAGGATATGCTCTCCTGCACAGATTATCACAAATGCGACAAGGAAATAGATAATCCATGAGGCTTTGCCTGTGATATCCGTTTCAATACCGAAAAACGTAATATTGTCAGGTGTTCCGAAACAAAAGCCGAAACAGGTTACAAGAAGCCCGTAACCCAGAAGAAACGGAAGATGCATATTCCTGTTATCTATATATCCCTTTGTAATTGCAAGCCAGAGATTTTCAAGCAAGAATCCCATAAAGGATATAAGCGCAATGAAAATTCCCACATAACACATTTCTTTTAATAACCTCTCATTCAATATTTTCGGGGATTTTATCACAGAAATATAAACTGTAAATAAACAGTTCGCCTGAATCCGTACAGCGAAGTTGTACGCCCCGCTCAAATTGCAGATACAGACACCGGAAATAAAGGTTTGCCGTACCTACGGTTGCAGTAGTTATATCATCTGAAAAGAAATCCTCGAATGGATAAAACCGTTTGTGTATTCGTAAATTTTCAAGCCTGCCTTTATAAGCTAACGATAGTATGAATTTTTTTCATATTGACCTTCTCCTTTCGGACAAATAACAGAAAATGTCCTATAATATACTCTTGAAAAAATATGTGCAATCTGTTATAATAAAAAGTAAGGGAGTAGTCGGCACATAGTGCGATGACGTCAATAGCACGAACGCAAGTTCTGGTGTCATCTTAATCGGCGAGACTTATCTGTAAAAACAGATAGGTTTCGCCGTTTTTAATTTTTATTCGGAGGAATACATAATGGCAGATTCAAATACAACAAAAAAGGCTCTTGCCGAAGCTATGAAAAAGCTTATGTGTGAAAGACCGTTTTCAAAAATCAGCGTAAGTGATATCTGCGACTTATGCGGAATGAACCGAAAAACCTTCTATTATCATTTTCAGGATAAATACGAGCTTGTAAACTGGATTTTTGATGTTGAATTCGTATCTGTGGCACGTCATACGGATTATACGGATACATGGGATATGTTAAGGACGCTGTTCATATATTTCGATGAAAACAGGGAGTTTTACCGCAAGGCTCTCAGCGTTACGGATTACAACTCATTCCATGAGCATTTTCATGAACTGCTGTCAACGATTTTTCTGAACAGGATGAGCGAGTTTTTTAAGGATGAAAGCATATCAGACAACAAAAAAAGCTTTTGTATACAATCTCTGTCCGACGGGTTCATTGCCGCTACCGAACGCTGGCTTATGGGGAAGGAAAGGATAACAGCAGAGGAATTCTGCGAATATCTGCAGTTCATTGTCAACAAGATAGCAAGCGCTCATAATCGTAATCAGTCCGATAACAATTCATTTTGGAAATAACGTTATGAACAGGATTTAAAACTTGCCTAAAACAGTTTATAAGGTTATTGCACAAAATTGCCTTATGACTGTATATAAATTTTTTCATATAATTCTCAAAGGTCATTTTCAACATTTTGTCCGAAAAAGGTACAGCTCTGCAATTTTGTTGTAAAACCGCACATTCACTGTTCTGCGTCCGATGACATTTAAAAAGATGACAGCTATAATTGAGTTTATGATTTCTGTGCATTCTGCAAAGCAAATGATTATGAAAGGTGGTGTTGTTGTGGATAAATACAATATCAGAACATTACAGGTCTGTTGGCTTGTCTCTGCTTTTCTTCTTGCCATGAGCGGCATTGTTATGCTGAATGTCCCTGATGAAAGGCTTATTGAACTTTCGTGGATACCAGGACTTGCAATGCTTTTCAGCGGATGTATCAATGTTTTTGTCTATCAGAAAAACAAGCGGCGGATTCACGGTGCGGACTGGCTGCTTGCCGAGGGAATGAGTACTGCGCTTCTTGCGCTGTTTCCTCTTTTCAACCAGATGATACAGCCTGTTATGATTCCCTTTTTCTTTGGTGTGTGGGAACTTATTTCGGGACTGCTCAAAGCTATAGACACAAAGGGGATGTTCGATGAAAAAATCAGAGGCCGACGTTATTTCCTTGTAATCGCCGCACTGGAGCTTTTATCAGGTGTTGCTTCCTTGATAAAACCTGTTGACGATTTGCTCGGAATGAACCGTATAATTGCAGTGATTATGTTTGTTCAGAGCGTCGGTCTCCTGCTTAAATCAGGTTACTGCAGATATTTTATCATACAATAAAAAGGAGCGTTTTCAAATGTCAGTTATTATGCCGTATATTATACTTATTATCGGATTTCTTATGCTAATCAAGGGTGCTGATTTCTTTGTTGACGGAAGCAGTTCCATTGCAAAGAAACTGAGGATTCCTGATATTATCGTCGGTCTTACCATTGTTGCAATGGGAACAAGTGCACCTGAGCTTGCTGTAAGCGTTTCGGCTGCACTGGGTGGTTCAAGCGATATTTCCCTCGGAAATGTTGTCGGCTCAAACCTGCTTAATATTCTTATAATACTGGGACTTAGTGCAGTTATCGTTCCGCTTTCGGTGGATAAATCCATGTTCAGACGTGATTTTCCCATGCTTCTTATTACAGCGGTTGTACTGCCGTTGATATGCGTCATAAGCGGAAATACCGCAGGAAGAATCGGCGGAATTATCATGCTTGTGCTTTTCGCCGTTTATATGTTTATGACTATAAAATCTGCTGTTGATTACAGAAAAAACGGTGAAGCTTCCGAGGAGGAGAATATTAAGGTACTGCCGTGGTGGAAAAGTATCCTTTACACTATCGGCGGTGCAATAATTATTGTAATCGGCGGAAATATATCCGTTGACAGTGCAACAGAAATTGCCCGTCAGCTTGGTATCAGCGAAGCAATAATCGGTCTTACGGTAGTTGCGCTGGGCACATCGCTTCCTGAACTTGTAACCTCTGTTATTGCTGCACGAAAAGGCAACAGCGATATAGCTCTCGGCAACATTGTCGGTTCCAATATTTTCAATGTTCTGCTTATTCTGGGTGTTACATCTGTTATAAAGCCATTTTCTGTTACAACAGACAGCATCATTGATATGATAATCTTACTCGGTGTTACGATTTACCTGATTATCACCTCTGCCACAGGCAAGAAAATCAGCAGAGCTGAAGGAGCGTCATTCCTTGCGCTCTATTGTTTATATTCAGTTTATATTTTCATGAGATAATTCAAAAAAAATCTGCTGAGAAACTGCACCGAATTATCCTGCGGTTTTGCTTCAGTCTTACCGACAATTAAAAAGGGGTATTAATCTATGAAAAATCTTAAACTCAACATCAACGGAATTGTACTAAGCATATTTGAACTGCTTGTAGGCATATTGCTGCTTGTAAGTCCTGTTTCGTTCACCTCGGTAATTATATGCACATTCGGAGTTGCGCTTGTGGTTATAGGTGTTATTTCCATTATAAAGTATTTTACCAGCAATCCTGAGCAGGCAGCTCTCCAGCAGAATCTGTTCAAGGGAATTGTTGCTGTGACAGGCGGCGTGTTCTGTGTTTTAAAAACAGAATGGCTTATATCTGTTTTCCCTCTCCTTACTATTCTGTACGGCACCGCAATATTACTTGCAGGCATATCGAAAATTCAGTGGACGGTAAATATGATAAGGCTGAAAATGAACAAGTGGTTTCTGCCTGCCATCAGTGCAGTTGTTTCAATTATCT
>CAZGRB010000038.1:0-14456 GCA_964527695.1 uncultured Ruminiclostridium sp. | reverse complement strand
TCCTTGGCAAAAGCTTCGCCGTTCTTTGTTTCTTCTGCGCCGCGGAAACGTGTGTTTTCGAGAACAACGATTTCGCCGTCGTTCATAGCAGCTACAGCAGCCTTTGCGTTTTCGCCTACAACTACATCGTCCTTAGCGAAAACAACCTTTGTGTTTACGAGTTCTGCAAGTCTGTCAGCAGCAGCCTTGAGAGAGAACTTGTCTTCGGGACCGTTCTTCGGCTTGCCGAGGTGAGAGCAGAGTACAATTTTAGCACCGTTTTCAACGAGCTTGTTGATTGTGGGGAGAGCAGCTACGATTCTGTTGTCGTTGGTGATAACGCCTTCCTTCATAGGAACGTTGAAGTCAACTCTTACGAGAACCTTCTTGCCCTTAACCTGTAAATCTTCTACATTCTTTTTGTTGAGCTTTGCCATTTTAAAAACTTCCTTTCGGGTTATTTAATAATACATTAATATTGTATCAGATTTTATAAAATTTTTCAATAGGTAAAGAGAAAAAATTTGTTAATTTTTTCGCATTTGAAAGAAATTCTGAAAAATGGCATAAAAAAGGCGGCTCTGCCGGGCCGCCTTTTTAATTTATTCGGTAACCTTTATGGTTATTTTCATTGATGAACTGCCTGTTTTGGCTGTGATAACGGCTGTGCCTGCACCCTTTGCGGTAACCTTGCCCTTAGTTGTAACTGTTGCAACTGCCTTTTTGGAGGTGCTCCATGTAACCGTACCGTCGCCGCTTAAAATTGTGCCGAGCTGGAGCGTGCTGCCCTTTTTGAGGGTGATTGTGAAAGAGGTAATCGCCGCACTTTCCTCTGTTGATTCTGCTTGAGGATAGGTAAAGGAAACAGAGGTTTTGCCGTTAACGGAACCGTTCTGACCTGTGCGTACAGCAATAATATATGTTCCCTTTTTAAGTTTATATTCTATAGTGCATTTTGACTTGGCTGCACCGGTCGAAATATAGATATTAACCTCAGGTGAGCCATAAATATGCCCTGCTGTTTTTTCTATTTTTTCAGGCTTGAATTCTTCTGCCATATCACTGTCGTAAACAGTAACGAATGTTCCGAACGAGGCGGAAGTAATGTTTAATTTCAAATTTCCTGCTTTCGATAATTCAACCTTATAAAGTCTTTCTTCGCCAAGCTCAGGTGTATAACTTATTTTCTTTCCACTGTCAATAGCTTTAGCCTTACTTGTTGCATCAGCAAAGGCTGTAACGCTTAATGCAGTAACCATCATCACTGCCGCCATAAAAACGGACAGAATCTTTGTGATTTTTTTCATAAAAAATCCTCCTTTGTGTTATTAATCATATTAACAATTATACTTTGCTTTCTGTTAAAAAGCAATAGTTTTTTAATAAAAAGTTTATTTTCATTATAATAATTGTTAATATTAAATACAAAGGCAGGTGTTTTTTATGTCAAAATCAATAAAAATCTCAAAGCATAACGAGTTCAAATATATTCAGCTGGGGCTTAATATCGCATACTACCGCAAACTGCAGGGCTACACTCAGGAGGAGCTTGCGGAGGCGGCAGGTATCAGTCGTTCCCACCTGAGCGCAATCGAAGCGCCCAACATAATCCACAACATTTCCCTTGAAGCTATTTTCAATATTGCCGCCGCCCTTAAAATCGACCCTTACAAGCTTCTTGAATTCAGAGAATAAAAACCGCACACTGCCGTGTGCGGTTTTGTTATTATTAACCTTTACGTCTCTTTGCGTCTTCCTTGGCACGTGTTTCGTTGTCAAGAATGCGCTTTCTGAGTCGGATATTCTTGGGAGTTACCTCTACAAGCTCATCATCTGAAATAAATTCAAGGCTTTCTTCAAGGCTCATGCGGCGAGGCGGAATAAGACGGAGCGCTTCGTCACTGCCACTTGCACGGGTGTTTGTCAGGTGCTTTTTCTTGCAGACATTTACGTTGATATCGCCCATTTTGGGAGATACGCCCACTATCATACCCTCGTATACATCAACGCCTGCATCAATGAACATTGCGCCTCTGTCCTGTGCGTTCCATAAGCCGTATGCACTTGCTGTACCTGTTTCAAAGGCAACAAGGGAGCCTGTTGTTCTTACGGGAATTTCGCCCATGAAAGGCTCGTAGCCGATGAAGATTGTATTTAAGATACCCTCGCCCTTTGTATCGGTAAGGAACTCGCTTCTGTAGCCGAAAAGTCCACGGGAAGGAATCTTGAATTCAAGTCTTGTTCTGCCGCCTACGGGGTTCATAACCTGCAGTTCCGCCTTACGTGTGCCCATTTTTTCCATAACTGCGCCTACGCAGTTGTCGGGAACGTCGATAACCAGCTTTTCCATAGGCTCGCACTTTACACCGTCGATTTCCTTGAAAAGAACTCGGGGAGTGCTTACGGAAAGCTCATAACCCTCACGGCGCATATTTTCAATAAGGATTGAAAGGTGCATTTCACCTCTGCCTGCAACGTCGTAAGCATCCTGAACATCGCTTTCCTTGACTCTGAGAGAAACATCCTTTAAAAGCTCACGTTCAAGTCTTTCTCTTATCTGACGGGAGGTTACAAACTTACCCTCTCTGCCTGCAAAGGGGCTGTTGTTTACAGCGAAAGTCATTTCTACGGTAGGCTCGCTGATTTTCACAAAGGGCAGCGGCTCTACGCAGGCTGTGGAGCAGATAGTCTGACCGATTGTAACGCCCTCGATACCCGAGAAGCATACAATATCACCTACGTTTGCTTCGGTAACGGGAACCTTGTCAAGTCCGTCAAACTGATAAAGGCTTACAATCTTTGAACGGAAGGGCGCAGCATTGCCGTGATAATCGCAGACCATAACCTCCTGATTCTGCTTTATAACGCCGCGTTCAACACGTCCGATTGCAATTCTTCCCACATATTCGTTATAGTCTATTGAAGAAACAAGCACCTGTAATTCACCGTCGGGGTCACCCTCGGGGGCAGGAATATGCTCGATAATCTTTTCAAACAGGGGGATAAAGTTCTCACCGGGTACATCGGGAGAATAGGAAGCTGTACCGTTTCTTCCCGAACAGAAAACAACAGGGCTTTCAATCTGTTCTTCGGTAGCGTCAAGGTCAAGAAGAAGCTCCAGCACCTCGTCAACAACCTCGGCATTACGTGCGTCGGGACGGTCAGTCTTGTTTACTACCACAATAATCTTATGACCCAGCTCCAGCGCCTTCTGAAGAACAAAACGGGTCTGAGGCATTGTGCCCTCGAAGCTGTCAACCAGCAGTAAAACACCGTTTACCATTTTCAGGATACGCTCAACCTCACCTGAGAAATCAGCATGACCGGGGGTGTCAACAATATTGATTTTGGTATCCTTGTACTGAACTGCTGTGTTCTTTGCAAGAATTGTGATACCTCTTTCACGTTCAAGGTCGTTGTTGTCCATTACACGGTCAACTACTGCCTGATTTTCACGGTATACACCGCCCTGCTTCAGCATTTCGTCAACGAGGGTTGTCTTTCCGTGGTCAACGTGAGCAATAATCGCTATGTTTCTTAAATCTTCTCTTTTCATATTGTTCCTTCTTTTTATATAAAATATTTCTACAATATTATACACTTATTTTGCGCTAAAATAAAGGCGTTTTTTAAATAATAATGCGTTTTTTCGGCGGCTTTTATTAGTGAAAAATAGACAAAGGCAAGCCGCCGCATACCTTTCGGTATGCGGCGGCGGCATTTATGGAGGGTGATTAACTCACGAAAACATCTTCGCAATCATCTTCGGGATTATGTGTAACACGGTCAAGAACCTCTGCCCTCTTGGCGTTGTTGAAACGGTCAAGAGTTCCCACAAGATAACCCGTGATACGTCTGATACGTTCAAAGGGGCGGTCATCATAGGTGTACTGAAGGTCTACGTACTCGCCGTCAACCACTATATCAAGAGCTGTAAGCTTCTGGTTGGGCTTATTCTCCCTGCCACGGTCTACATAGGCCTGGATTTCGGCATCCTCAAGCTTTCCGCCTGTAATATTTATTTCAACATTCTTCATAATCCTTATTTCCTTTCTTTTGTCTTTATCTTCAAAAACAGCACATATTGTTGCCGTAAGTATATTATACCACAACATATAGTGAATTGCAATAGTATTTCAAAAAAAATCAGCGGCAAGCCGCTGATTCAGATTGTCGAAAAAAGTTATTTTTCGACAATCTGACAGCCTGCGAGAGGCACACGCGGACGAGGAAAAGGACCCGATAGGCGTACGTGGGTACGTTGAGGGTCTTTTGACGAAGTAAGCAAAAATGTTTTTGCCAAGCCGTTTACGTGGCTTGGCAAAACTTTTATATAAGCTTATTAATTTTCGCCTTGTAAAAATCTGCAAAACTGCATTTTTGCGTTGCGTGGGTTTATCGACAGGCTGAATCAGCGGCAAGCCGCTGATTTCTATTCTATGGTAAGCTCATCGTCTGCAGGCAGAGTCGTATCGGTATTACCGCCGAGATATGTACGGCACAGCTGATAAAGCACTGCATAGTAAGCGTCGGGAGAAAGATGTATACCGTCGCCGCTGCTGTAATCGGTTTTAAGGGCATTTTCCGAGTTTTTAAGCTCGTCCGATACGTCAACGAAATGCCACTTTTCATTTTCCGCAATCATCTTACCCAGAGCCTTGTTGAAGCTGTCTATATTTTCATTTTCCGTAAAGGTAGAATCCGAACCGATAGGAGTAATAGAAATAACTATAAGCTCCGCATTAGGCAGAAAGCCCTCCACAGTGCTTAGAATCTGACGGTAATTCTCCGCAAATTCCTCCTCTGAGGTAATATTTACGTCATTTATTCCCATAGAAAATACAACATACTCAGGGTTTATATTGACAAGGGAGGAAACAAGGGAAAGCTCGCTTCCGTCAACCGTAAAGGTAAAATCAAAGATATTTCGTGCGGCAATATTGCCCTGTGCGATAACGCTTTTCATAGGGATTATTCCGTAATGCCCCAGACCGCTGCATATGCTGTCCCCTACAAAAGCACACTGTCCGAGAAAATCATAATCTGCATCGGAAAACTCAAAGGTGCTGTAGAATTCCTCGATTTCACTGCCTGTACCTGCGGTTATGACAGGAACCTGAGAAACGGAAGACAGGGTCGTGGTAGAGATATTGGCAGTGACGGGTGCATCGGGTATATCTTCAGTGGTTGAAGTCGAAACCGTCGCAATAACAGGGCTTTCGGGTGCGCTTCTGTTGGAAATGTCAACACATCCGCCTGTAAGCATTACCGCCGCCGCAAGCAACAGCGAAACAGCCTTTTTTCTCAATATACCACCACCTTTCATATACTTACATTTAAATTTTACCACACAAGCACAGGAATGTCAACCTCAGACAGGTCGGCGGTATTTAAATCTTTACCGCTTTATTCCACAACAAACGCCTTAATTTTCTTGACAAATTTATACAAATATGATATACTGTTTTTAATAATATTTAATATTTTTGCCTAATACTAAAAAGTACTAAAAGCAAATATAAAGCATAAATAACGAATTATAGATTCAGAATCCGCTGATTTTCGGATAACAAAAACATTCAGACGTCTTTTTTGTCTGTATGCTGTCCGGCGGCGGAAAGGAAGGTTTGTCATGATTAACGGTTACAGAATCATAGGTTTGTGTATTACGAAGCTCAATGAAGAAACCATAAGTGAATTTGCCGAACACCTCTCCAAAGAGGCTATTGCAAAGGGTTACAGATTATTCATCTTCAACAGCTTCCGTGATTTCTATGCAGGCAATGAATATGATATGGGCGCAAGGTCAATTTACAGCGCAATGAACTTTGATGTCCTTGACGCTCTTGTTATCGACACACGCTGTTTTTATGACAAGAGTATTGTTGATTCCCTGATAAGCAAAGCAAATGAAAAAAATATCCCCGTCGTTCTTCTCAACGAGGAAAGGGATGGCTGCTTCTGCATAACCAAGGATTACAGAAATACATATAAATCACTTATCCGCCACGTTATCAAGGAACATAAAGCACGGAATACATATTTTATTGCAGGCTGCAAGGATGAAACGGATTCAGAAACCAGACTTCAGTGCTATACAGATGTGCTGGAAGAGGAAGGAATAGCTTTTGACAGCACTCATGTATTCTACGGCGATTACTGGAATGTCCCCGTTTATAATGCCGTTGACGCTATTATAAAGACAGGAAAACCCGACGCAATCATATGTGTCAACGACTCGTCCGCTATTGACACCTGCGACAGACTGAGGCATTACGGCTACCGTGTTCCCGAGGATATAATCGTTACAGGTTTTGACGGTATCCAGAGCGCACACTTCTACACACCCCAGATTTCCACCTGCTGCGAAAACATCAGAGGACTTGCAAGAAATTGTATATCCCTTATTCTGAAGGCAGTTGATGAAAAATGCGCACCCTTCAGCGTTATCGAGGAATACTCCGTGCATATCTCCGAATCCTGCGGATGTGAAGCGAGTCAGGATAAAAGCTTCCGTGACCAGGCTGCACGTCTTTTCCGTATGCTTACAACCGCAAACCAGCACGAAAACACACTTTACTCATGGGCTGACCATGTTTTTGAAAGCACAGATATCGGTATAATCGGAAAGCGCCTTCACGACAACGTTCTTCCCGGCTCCATGGTCTGTATAAACGGTAATTTCCTTGCTATGGCAAGAAAGGGTGAAAAAACAAATCCCGATTCACCGTTCTCTCAGAAAATGATTGTTATTTCAGCCAAGGATGAAACCTACAAGAACCAGAATCAGGATATCTTTCCCTTGTCTGAGCTTTATCCCAAAATAGATATGGTTATTTCCGAAGAGGTCATGTTTGTTTTCCAGTCGATTTATGTTGCCGACAAAGTCTGCGGCTACTATGCAAAAAAGACCTCCAATATCACAGAGGAAGCCAATAAGATTCACAGACTTTCACGTATTATAAACATCGCATTCGGCACTCTTGTAAGCCATATCGAACAGGACCATATGGTTTCAAGAATCGAAGATATGCAGAACCGTGATCCCCTTACTGAGCAGCTTAATCTCAAGGGGCTTATCAAGCGCATGAAGGAAATCGACTCATACGCAAGGACAAAGCGTATTGCCGTTTCAGTTTACTGCATTACAAGATACAAATATATCTACGAAACATACGGTATTCAGGACGCTGAAGAAGCGCTCACCCTGATATCCGAGTCATTGCAGCTTGCAAATCCCTCCAACTCCATTATCGCACGTATTGCCGACGATGAATTTGCAGTAATTAATCTGGAAAACCCAGATGTGGATATGGGTGCGGTAATTACTGCTGCTGTTGCAATTTTCTTCAACAATACCGAAAACTACAATCAGGCTCAGATCAAGGACTATTTTGTCGAGGTAAACTGCGGCTGTACCGTTGCCGAACCGGGCTGGACAGGCGATATACATACCATGCTCAAGATTGCAGACAGCGAAATGTACCTCAATCGTCTTAAATCGGGCGTCGGCCCCGTCCTCAAAACAGAAAAGGCTCCCAAGGACGCATATATGCTTTTTGAGCTTCTTATTGAAAAGAATCTGTTTATCTACAATTTCCAGCCTATTATTGATGCAAGAACAGGTGAAATCTACGCTTATGAGGCGTTGATGCGCACCACAAATGAAATAGGTATGAATCCGGGCGAAATCCTCAAAATCGCAAAGGATTACAACCGTCTGTACGACATTGAAAAGGCCACACTGAACAATGTACTTTCCTATATGGATGAACATTTCGATAAATTCGTCGGAAAGCGTGTGTTTATCAACACTATCCCCGGGCATTTTCTTAATGCAGATGACTATGATTACATCAATAAACGATACAGCCACCTTCTTGAGCACTGCGTTATCGAAATCACCGAGCAGAACGATATCTCCGACGAGGAGCTCAATCGTATCAAGAATCTGGGCGGCGAAAACTCAAGCTGCCAGCTTGCTGTTGACGACTACGGTGCAGGATATTCAAATATTGTCAATCTTCTCCGCTACAAGCCTCAGGTTATCAAAATCGACCGTTATCTTATTTCCGATATTCACAACGATATCAACAAGCAGATGTTCGTAAAGAGTACTATTGATTTTGCTCAGATGAACGGTATCAAGACTGTTGGCGAGGGTGTTGAAACAATTGAGGAGCTTCAGGCGGTAATAAGCTACGGCGTAGACCTTATTCAGGGCTTCTATACCGCAAGGCCTGCTCCCGAGCCGCTGTATGCACTTCCCGATAAAATCAAGTATGAAATCATCAGTGCAAACAAGACTGACTATTAACAACAAAACCGTGAGGTTATACCTCACGGTTTTTCTTATATCTTCAGATTCTGAGCAAGCTTTTTTAAATCAGAAAATGTCACCGAATTACGACGGGCATTTTCATTCCTGCTCACTGCAACATCCGCCGCAAGAGAACGGTAATCGTCCGAAAGCTGTTCATAACGTCTGTCGGCACGCTTCGCACGCACATCTGCCGCACGGACAAGAAGCATAAGCCGCACGTTTTCCGCACCGTACTCCGCTGTATATAAGGGATAATTTGTTGCTGTTATGTCATCGTCGTGGTGAAGCACAAGAAATGACACCTGACGGACAAGCTCAGGCGGAAACTGCAGGCCGGAAAGTATCTGCCTTGTGAGCATTGCTCCTCGCTCGCAGTGACCGTCATAGGAATAGTGGCTTCCCTTGTCGGCAAGGCAGTCAATTTTCCCCACATCATGAAAAAGCATTGCAAGTCTTACCGTATATTCGGGTACAGCATAGCCTACCGATTTTGCAATATGCTCGTAAAGCGGATACTCGTGCACCGAACTGCGCTGGTCAAAGCCGTCAGTTTCAGCAAGCTTAGGGAAAATCGCAAATATAACGGGTCTGAACACCATAAGAGCGTCGGTTACCCGCCTTCCCATAAGCATTTTACGGAACTCCGAATGGAATTTTTCCTTTTCCATTTTAAAAATCGTTTCTGCATTTTCGCAGACCAGCTCAAGCGTGTAGGGGCTTATATCCGTGTTTTCTGTTGCACAGCGGCGAACCGCTTCAAATACCGAATCAGGATTAAAGCCAAAAATATTGGCAACGGTTTTCACACGCTTGCTCTTCCTATTGACAAGCTCGGGGTTCGGCTCGTACCTGATAACATTCAGCAGGACATTATCTCCGCAGGCGTCGGGAAGTCCGTCATAAGGGTCAACTATGCCTTCTTCGAGACTGAATGCAACGGCATTGGCACGGTAAACACGGCGGCGTAAATCCTCTTCGAGTCTTCCGCAGTAAACAGGCTTCCCGTCGGAGGCAATCCTGCTGCGGTACGGAGAAACGCTGATACCCATAGCGCCGTTTATTATAATGATTTCACCCTTTGACACATAGTCGGTATTCACCTTGTATCTGTCCTCAAAAATTGCAAGAAGCCTGTTCATTTCTGCATTGGTGACAATATCGAAATCAAGAGGCTTTTCACCCATAATAAGCCCTCTTACGCAGTCTCCCACAAGATACGCTTCATATGTATGGCTTTTAAGCTCGTTTATTATTTCGACAACCTGCTCGGGTACCGAAAAATCCATTGCTTATTCCTCCGTCTTTGTTTCTTCCCTGAATCCCCAGCCATTCACTCCGCTTCGTCTGAGTGCGCCGAAAATGCGGATTTTAAAGCCTTTGTCCTTACGCTCCATCTCCTGAAGCCATTCTTTTGTCTCCTGTCTCACAGTTGTATGATCGGCAGGACATCTTGATTTCACAACCTGAAAGCCCATTCTGTTGCAGCAGGAAATAACAGCCTGCTCAGGTGCGAAAACCATAGGTCTTATCATTGTTATATCCTTACGTGACAGGTATGTCACAGGTGCAAAGCATCCTACCCTGCCCTCACGGAAAAGATTCATTATAAAGGTTTCGATTGCGTCATCATTGTGGTGACCAAGAGCAATCTTGTTACAGCCGTGCTTCAGTGCCGCATCGTGAAGCGCACCACGGCGGAGCTTTGCACACAGGGAGCAGGGATTGGGCTCTTTTCTTATATCAAAGACAATCTGCCCGATATCCGTGAGAATCAAATCGTATTCAACGCCCAGCTCCTCACACATTTTCGCAACGGAAGAATAATCCGTTCTTTCTCCTCCGAACTGAGGGTCGAGAGTAATTGCCACAAGGTCAAATTTCTGAGGACAGAAGCGGCGGTAGCCTGCAAGAGCCGCAAGGAGCACAAGGCTGTCCTTTCCGCCCGAAATTCCTACGGCAATTCTGTCTCCGTCCTGTATCATATCAAATTCCTGACATGCTTTTCTTACGTATCCAAGCATTTTCTGCATATGTTATGTTCCTTTTACTTTACACATTTCAAAAAACATCGCCGTCAGGCGATACCTTAACTATTCATCATTCATTTTTCATCGCTGAAATCTCCGATTTCAGCTCAGCGCCATTTCATGGAAATATCAAAGGCTGTTACACTGTGGGTAAGTGCGCCGAGGCTGATGATGTCAACGCCTGTCTTTGCTACCTCGCCGATGTTGTCAAGTGTGACATTGCCACTGGCTTCAAGCTTTGCCCTGCCTGCGGTAATTTCAACTGCCTTTTTCATATCCTCACAGCTCATATTGTCCAGCATGATTACATCTGCGCCCACAGCAAGAGCTTCATTAAGCTCGTCAAAGTTACGGGTCTCAACCTCAATTTTCAGCATATGTCCCGCACGTCTTCTGAGGGCGTTTACAGCATTTGTAATTCCGCCGTATGCGTCAATGTGATTGTCCTTGAGCATTGCGGCGTCGGTAAGGTTATAACGATGATTTCTGCCGCCGCCCATAACCACGGAATATTTCTGCAGCGCACGGAGTCCGGGAAGAGTCTTTCGTGTATCACAGATAGAAGCATTTGTACCCTTTACCTTTTCAACGCAGAGCGCTGTGTAGGAGGCGATACCGCTCATGTGCTGCAAGAGATTCAGCGCAGTGCGCTCGCCCTTTAAAAGCGCAGCGGTGTTACCGCTGAATTCTGCGATAATGTCGCCTTTTTTAACAGCGTCGCCATCTTTAAAATGACGGGTAATTTCAATTGTATCATCAAGCAGCTCGAAAACTCTGAGAGCTACATCAAGCCCTGCAACAACACCGCTTGCCTTTGCTACGAAATATGCTTCACTGCGGTCTGCAGGGTCAATCAGCAGGTCAGTGGTGCTGTCGATATAATTTATATCCTCATTCAAGGCTGTTTTAATAATATCATCTACATAAAACTGAAGTAATTTCATTTTGTCTTTCCTTTCTTATCTGACTCTCCATCTGTTGCCGCAGCCCTGACACACAGCCTCGCTGTGGGTTTTTGTCCTGGTTTTCGTCTTTGAATTTGTAATTGCGGGAATAATAAGTATCAGACCGCAGGTGCAGATTGCAAGTAATATCCAGCACGCCCAGCCGAAGCAGCCACGGTGCTTTGTCTTTGTCTCTGTCTCGGTGACAGCCTGCACAAAAACGTGCTCGCTGCCGCAATTGGGACACTTCATATAATTTCCTCCGTGATTATCTGTTTACACAATTTCGCTTAAAATAATATACGCACAGGTTGCGATTGAGAGTGCCTCGATATATTCGGGGGTAAGCTCATATCCGCCTGTTTCAAGCTGTTCCTTGATTTCTCTTACTCTTCCGATTGACTTTTTCGCTTCTTCAACATCGGGAACTACAAAATATGCCTTCTGCATAATGTGGCGTATTTCCGTGCGGAGTCCTGTAGGCAGAGGCTTGCCCTCGGGATTTCTGAAATCGTATTCGGTTGTACCGCTTTCGGAAGGTGCAGTTGTTTCATTTATCTTCTCGGCAATGAGTCTGGAGAAAACAAGCGCTTCAAGCAGAGAGTTGCTTGCAAGGCGGTTGAGACCGTGTACGCCTGTATGGGCACATTCGCCTGCAGCGTAAAGTCCCTTGACTGTAGTTGCGCCGTTGCCGTTTACGGAAATACCGCCCATAAGATAATGCTGACAGGGATAAATGGGGATAGGCTCCTTTGTCATATCATAACCCTTTTCAAGTACACGGCTGTAAATCATCGGGAAACGGTTCTTTACAAAATCAGCGTCCATGTAGGAAATATCAAGGAAGAATTCATCGCTTCCCGTCACCTTCTGTTCTTCCATTATGCACTTTGAAACCACATCACGGGGCGCAAGCTCCTTGCGCTCAGGCTCGTACTTGTGCATGAAGCGTTCCTTGTTGCAGTTGAGAAGATATGCGCCCTCACCTCTTACCGCCTCGGAAACCAGGAAGCATTCACGGTTCTTCTTATCCGCAAATGCAGTGGGATGAAACTGAACATAGCTTAAATTTTTTATTTCTGCGCCAAGATTATAGGCGAATTGAATGCCGTCGCCTGTTGCAATTGCCGAATTTGTAGTAAAATCGTAAACTCTTCCTATTCCGCCTGTTGCAAAAATAACCGCTTTTGATGTATAATAGGAATATTCACCCGATTTGTATACAGCAGCATAGAAGCTTCCGCCGTCCTTTTCAATGCCTACAAGGTGACCGTTCTCGAAAATCGTCACATTGCTCAGCTTCTTGACGCCGTCAATAAGACTTGTGACAATTTCGTAGCCTGTACTGTCCTTGTGATGTGCGATTCTGTGACGGCTGTGACCGCCCTCTAAGGTAAGGTCGATGGAACCGTCCTCCTTGCGGTCAAATTCAACACCGTATTTCAGCAGGTTCTTTACATCGGTAGGCCCCTGCTCAACAAGGATACGCAGGTTTTCCATATCGTTCTTGTAACCGCCTGCAATGAGGGTATCCTGTATGTGAAGCTCGTAGTTATCGTCCTTCTTGTCCATTACTGCCGCAACGCCGCCCTGTGCAAGTGCGGAATTACAGAGAGTAAGCTCCTTTTTGGAGAGCATAAGGATTTTAAGATTGAGATTAAGGTTCAGTGCGGCGTATAACCCCGAAACACCCGAGCCCACGATAATTACGTCGTAATTTTCAAATTTCATAAAAACCTCCGTTAAGAAAGGAAATAATAAATGACAGTAACAGAACAGAATAATGCTCCCGTTAAAACTATACTTGCCGCCCTCGATAACGGCAGCTATGACGCAGAAGCTTCCATCGAAGAGCTGGAAGAGCTTGCAAAAACCGCAAATGCAGAGGTTGTGGCAAAGGTTATCCAGAAACGCCCCTCCGCCGACAGTTCAACTGTGCTGGGCGAGGGCAAGATTGAAGAAATCGCTGAGCTTGCACAAAGCCTTGAAGCAGAGCTGCTTGTGTTTGATACAGAGCTTACCGCCAGCGAAATCCGCAACATCGAAGATGTTGTAAACATAAGAGTAATTGACCGCACCATGCTGATTCTTGATATTTTCGCAGGCAGAGCGGTCACAAACGAGGGTAAATTACAGGTTGAGCTTGCACAGCTCAGATACCGTCTCCCCCGCCTTATGGGTATAGGACGTTCCCTTTCCCGTCTGGGCGGCGGTATCGGCACACGAGGCCCCGGCGAAAAGCAGCTGGAAACGGATAAAAGACATATCCGCAGAAGAATCGAAAAGCTGGAAGACGAACTCCGTGAGCTTACCGAGCGCCGTGAATTTTCACGCCGCCGCAGAAAGAAGGACAACGTCCTTACAGCCGCAATCGTAGGCTACACCAACGCAGGTAAGTCTACTCTGCTGAACAGACTTACCGACGCAGGCGTACTGGCTGAAAACAAGCTTTTCGCAACCCTTGACCTTACAAGCCGTTCTATCGAACTTCCTGACGGCAGAAGCGTACTGCTGATTGATACGGTAGGGCTTATCCGCAGACTCCCCCATCACCTTGTGGAAGCCTTCAAGTCCACTCTGGAAGAAGCAGCCTGCGCTGATATAATTCTTCATGTAAGCGACATTTCAGACCCTGAAGCCTCCGAAAAGACTCTGACAACCCAGAAGATTTTAGCGGAGCTTGGCTGCGGTGAAATTCCCGTGGTTAATATTCTCAACAAGTCGGATTTAGTGGACTACGACATTCCCGAAGACGATACAACCGTAAAGATTTCCGCAAAGGACGGCACGGGTATCGAAAGAATGCTCACGCTGATTGCAAAGAACCTGCCCGAAAGTGCAAAGCGCATGAAGCTCCTTATCCCTTATGACAAGGCAGGCTTTTCTGCACAGATACGCGAAAACGGAAAGATTTTCAGCGAGGAATACACCGAAAACGGAACACTTACCGACGCACTGGTTGACATAAAGCTTGTGAAGCAGGCGGAAGCATATTTAATCGAAGATTAAATATGCGATGAAGAATTAATGATGAATAATGAATGATTATTGTGTCGGCTTACGCCGATGGATTTTAAACGGGGCGGCGGTAAGCCGCCCTTTTTAATTTGTGCCGCAGGCACTCCTTAATTCTTCATTATTCACCTTTCATTTTTCATTGCGAAGTAAAGCTTAAAGCTTTAC
>CAZGRB010000037.1:0-14565 GCA_964527695.1 uncultured Ruminiclostridium sp. | reverse complement strand
TGTAGCCAAACATATTGTATCAAAAATTTTAACTTTTGTATAGTGTTTTTTGATAATTTTTTTTAATTCCGCCCATTTGCCCATATCAAAGGTAGTTTGGGCAACCATAATTAGTGCATTTTGTCCAAATGTTTTCTCTGATTTGCACAACATTTCCAACTCTTCTGTTGAATTTACAGCTTTTGCGTTTCCTTCGGCGTGACCGAGTATGCCGATTACTTCGGGGTGAGCGCCGTCGCCTGCGATAATTACATCGGCTCCCTTTGCGGATTCTTCTGCAACTATCCTGTGTATTTTTTCAACAAAAGGGCAGGTGGCGTCTATATATTCAAGCCCCTTTTCCGCAAGCTCGTTATATACCGTTTCCGATACTCCGTGGCTTCGGATTATTACAGGGGTGAACTGCTTTTCCAGTGCGTCTGTAACGGAAATGCCTTTTGATTCTAGCTCCGCAATTACATCATTGTTATGAATCAGCGGTCCGTATGTAAAGGCTTTTCCGTGTTTTTCTGCCGTTTCAAGGGTGAGATTTATTGCCCTTGTAACACCGAAGCAGAAGCCTGCGGTTTTTGCAATTTCAATCATTTGCGAAAATCTCCTGCTGGAGAGACACTAAATCGTCCTGAATACGCTTGCAGATATTTCTCATGCTCTTTCTGTCCTCAGGGTCAATTACAAGCTCTTCCTTGGGGATAAGCTTACCGATATTCACATCGATTTTGTTCTTCTCGCCGTAGCGGATACAAACGGGGAGTACGGGTGCTTCCGACTGCCCTGCGATAACTGCAATGCCTGACTTTACTCTGCCGATAGTGCCGTCCTTGGAGCGTGTACCTTCGGGGAAGATTACGAAAATGCGTCCCTTTTCAAGGGATTCTCTCGCCATCCGCATGGGAGCGTCATCACCTGCACCTCTTACAACTGGGAACGCACCGCACGCCTTTATAATAAAGGTAAAGAAAGGATTCTTGTGGAAAAGCTCGTCCTTCGCCATAAAGGAAAACTTCCCCCGTATTACCGAGGCAATAAGGGGCGGGTCGGTATAGCTCTGATGATTTGAAGCAATTATGTAGCCGCCCTTCAGGTCAGGGATGTTATCCTCGTTTATAACATTGATTTTATACTTTATATGAAAAAATATTGAAAGAAGCTTTCTGAAAAATAAATACATTTTACTGTCTCTCTTCTATAAGTCTGATTACAGCCTCAACCGACTGCTCGAAATCATACTCCGAGGTATCAAGGAGTACAGCGTCCTCCGCCTGTTTAAGGGGAGCTTCGGCGCGGTGGCTGTCGTTATAGTCACGGGTATTGAGGTCATTCAATACGTCCTCAAATTTTACTTCCATACCCTTTGCAACAAGCTCGTCGTATCTGCGCTTTGCACGGATTTCAGGTTTTGCGGTAAGAAAAATCTTTACCTTTGCGTCGGGGAGAATAACAGTTCCGATATCTCTGCCGTCCATGATTACATTATTTTCTCTTGCAACGCTCCGCTGAGTTTCAAGAAGAAACTTTCTCACACAGGGAATAGCGGAAACTGCGGAAGCAGCCATGCTCATTTCGGGGAGTCTTATTTCCTCGGAAACATTCTCGCCGTTCATGAACACCAGCTGAGTGCCGTTTTCCAGCTTTATTTCAAGCTTAAGACCGTCTTTGACCGCCTTTTCGATATTTTCGGCGTTTTCTGGGGAAATTTCAATGCCGTTTCTTCTGCAGAAAAGTCCCACAGTACGGTAAAGTGCGCCTGTGTCAACATAAATGAAGCCGATACGCTTTGCACATTCTCTTGCGATAGTGCTTTTTCCTGCACCTACAGGACCGTCGATTGCAACGTTTATCATAAATAGTTCCTTTCCGCTGAGTAAGCGAAACATTATGAATTAATTATATCACAAATAAAAAAAATAATCAACAGATTTCACATTATTTTCAATAATTTTTCGAGTTTTGTGACGAAAAAATGCCTTTGATGCAACATTTTGATACTTTACTTTGTCTTATAAAAATGGTATGATAAATTTATGAAAATTTTTACGGAAATTCTGTCCCCTGTTCGGGTTCAGCTACGTTATATATTATGAAGCAACGGAGGAAAGGACTGATAATATGCTTGCAATATGTCTGTCTATGATAGACACCGAAGAGGAAAAGATAACCTTTGAGGAACTGTATCATACATATAAAGGTAAAATGTTTTCCCTCGCCAACAGTATTCTGAAAAATCATCATAATGCGGAAGAGGCTGTCAGCAATGCCTTTTTTACTGCAGCCAGGAATTTTAAGACCATAGCCGCCCTTACCGCTGTACAGCAGGGTGCGTATCTTAAAATAACCGTAAGAAATGCCGCAATTGATATTTACCGCAAGGAAAAGAATCAGAATGCTTCGCCCATTGAAGAAATTGAGAATTTCGGGGATGTATCTGACGACGTTTCCGACGAGGTATTGTCCCAAATGAATTACAATTCCGTAGTCGGGGCAATACGCTCCCTGCCTGAAAATTATGCAGAACCGCTGTATCTTTTTCATGTCCGTGACATGAGTGTAAAAGATATAGCCGATACGCTGTGCACTTCGGAGGAAACAGTGAAAAAACGTCTCCAGCGTGCAAGGCAGAAGCTGAGAACAATCCTTGAAGAACAGGGAATTACTCTCTGAGAAGAAAGGAGACAGAAAATGAATCATACCATTGTAAAAAAAGCGCTGGATGAAGCGCTGACTCAGAAATATTACGATGAGCTTATGAACTGCGAAGATGACGAACACATATTCGGTGTGGGCTTTACCGCCGATATGAAGCGCCTTATCCGCAAAACCGATGATAAGCTTCTTTACTATTCAAAATACGTGGCAATCGCCGCCTGTGCGTGTATTGCCATAGGCTGTGCGGTGCTGCTGCCGAATTTAATAAACAGCGGTATACGCACCGAGCCGCCCGTTACAACAACCCCTGTGGTTGAATCAGACCCCGAAACAGGTACTACCCCTTCGGGGACAACCTTACCCATTATTATAACCACTCCCTCGGATACAACCGTATCGGTTACAACTGCTCCCGATGAGACAACCCTTGATACCGATTCGGCGGTTACTTCCGAGGTCACAACCACAGAAATCACAACCACACCCCCTGAAACCACCACAACTCCCGTAACCACAACGGAAGAAAAGGTTACCGAAACCGAGGATACGGCAGATGATGAGCAGGCGGACGCAAACGGTGATATAATAGACGACGACAGAGACTCCCCCGATACAGGCGCCGATATAATTATTGACGAGGAAGACGACACCGAAGTCGATATAGATGGCGATGTTGTGACAGAGGAAGATGACGAGGTAGAGATAGAGGATGACTGCGATGTTGAGGAAGAGGATGATGTGGAGATAGATGAGGATATAGAGCTTGAAAATAATCCCGTATCCGCAGATACACTGGAAGAAGCTATCGGCTTCTTTATGTGGAACGATAAATCAGCCGAAATCACTGATAGAATCTATGCAATTTCAGGTTATGGCGTGGTTGAATACCCTGACGGAACAAGCAATATAGATTATTATTTTGATGAAGGACGAACAGATTTAAGTTTTATAATCGATTATCTTGAAAGTCAGAAGGACGCTCCGAGAATTACGGAAAACTATCCCGATACGGACGCTGATAATGATTATCTGGTAATTGAAATTTCCGATACTGATGCATTTACTTCGGAGATTTATAACTTCCATGATTATTCCGCACGTAATGAATACGGTTACTATTTCGGCAGCGAAGCAGGCGAGGATTCAATGGATGACGAGGAAATCTATGACAGAAATTCTATCCGTGTCTGCATAAGAAAGGCAGGCTACGTTCATATCGAGTGCGGCAATTACGAAACGGTATTCTTTGATGTGGACGATGCTGCAACAGCAGAACTTTTCAACTTTGTTGAAAGCAGAAAGCCCTCATCTGTCAAGACAACCTCCGATTTCCTTAATC
This sequence comes from uncultured Ruminiclostridium sp., assembly GCA_964527695.1. Classification (GTDB taxonomy): domain Bacteria; phylum Bacillota; class Clostridia; order Oscillospirales; family Ruminococcaceae; genus Ruminiclostridium_E. Next base: position 10,580 of record CAZGRB010000037.1, on the reverse strand, counting down.
TCGGTGTAACCGCAGATAATATTTACAGTGCATACGGTGATATCAGAGGTATTTATGACATCAATATCCAGAACGTAAATTTTGATACGGCAGAAGAAAAGGCAGCACTTGTCAGCTTCTTAAACAAGTTTGACGGCAGAAGCCTGAAAAAGTATGATGATTCGCTCTGGTATGCACGGGCTACTTTGGTTACTATCGGTCTTAAGGACCGCCCCACGGAAATGGAAATAGTTGCCAAGGACGGAAGAATTTATTTCTCCATTGACGGAACAGGCTGCTACTATACCGATGTAAGCGAAAGCGAGCTTCGTGAATTTATAAGCCTTATCTGCAAGACAGGCGGAGTGGCAGAGCCGTACTATTACACAACTGCCTACGATTACCTTACAAATGTGGGCGGAGTAACTTCCTTCAGAGCGGTAAGTTACACCGAATACAAGAATAATGTAAGTACAGATTATGTCATCAATGATGAAAATAAGCTTGCAGACTTCTATAATTTTATTGTTGAAGAGCTGAAAACAGCTGAGTATGATCCTTACGCACCCAGCGGAACAGGCTATGGTATCAAAGTAAAGATTAACGACAACACATATATTGATATCAATAATGGTGATATAATATCAATTGTCGGAAGCAGGTTCTACGCATCGGGCGGCTTCTATAATAAGGTTATGGAATACCTTGAAAAGAATGCTGAAATAAAGAGAGAAGAAATTGAAGAAACCGAGCCTGAGACGGACGTTGAAATCGAAGATGATGAAGTCATAGAGGAAATAGACGAATAAACACAGCCGCACAGGGCGAAAAAAGCCCTGTGCGGCACACGTTTTTTATTGAAATGCGTGTTTTGAAAAACATATGAAAAAGCGAGAAACAAAGAAAACAGGTATTTATATAAAATTGCCTGAAAATTTGTGAAATGGTATAAGAGAAAATGAGAGAAAAGGAGAAAACACGAGAGATTTTAAGAGAAAATGAGATATATTTAAAAAAAGTTTCAAAAAGGTGTTGACAAATCCGTTTTTTGCGGCTATAATACATCATTGTGAGCATAAACAATGCACGAATAATAAATATGGAGGACAACTACTATGTCAACTTATATGCCCAAAGCAGAAACAGTAGAACGCAAGTGGTATATTTTAGACGCAGCAGGCAAGCCCTTAGGACGTGTTGCAGCTCAGGCAGCAGCAATCCTCAGAGGTAAGAACAAGCCTACATTCGCACCCCACTGCGACTGCGGCGACCACGTAATCATCATCAACTGCGCTGAAGCAGTATTAACAGGCAACAAGCTCCAGGACAAGTACTACAGATGGCACACAGGCTACATCGGCCACCTCAAGGAAGTACAGTACAAGAAGCTCATGGCTGACAAGCCCGAAAAGGCTATGGAACTTGCAGTATACGGTATGCTTCCGAATACAACAATCGGACGCAAGGCAATGACAAGACTTCGTCTTTACAGAGGCGCTGAACACAAGAATGCTGCTCAGAAGCCCGAAGAATTCAAGTTTTAAGGAGGGGAATAACAATGTACGAATCTAAGCCCTATTACTACGGAACAGGCAGAAGAAAGCACTCTGTTGCCAGAGTACGTGTTTACCCCGGCAGCGGCAATATCACAATCAACGGCAGAGGCATTGACGATTACTTTGGTCTTGATACATTAAAGCTTATCGTTCGCCAGCCCTTATCTTTAATCGGCGCACTTGACAAGTTCGACATCGTTTGCACAGTAGCAGGCGGCGGCGTAACAGGTCAGGCAGGCGCAATCCGTCACGGTCTTTCCAGAGCATTACTTCAGTACAGCGACGAACTCCGTCCTGCACTCAAGAAGGCTGGTTTCTTAACAAGAGACCCCAGAATGAAGGAAAGAAAGAAGTACGGCTTAAAGGCTGCACGTCGTGCTCCTCAGTTCAGCAAGCGATAATTTATTTATCCTTGTCTGTCTGCTCGCACAGCACAAATGTGGATTTAAAGCGGTTTGCATTTGTATTGCAAGTCAAGAAAATTCACTCGTGCGTAACAAGTGTGCAGCAGGTGTGCAACAAAACAATATTAACGCCTCTCGGTTTCGGGAGGCGTTTTTTGTATGGTGTGTTATATTTCAATTCGCCATTGGCGAATAAAAATAATCCGACAGCAACCGCTGTCGGATTTATTTCATATAAAGGCTGATTTTTATAGTCGCTCTGGACGACCAACTTTTAATACCCGCCATAAAAGGCACGAACCACAGAGTTTCGGATACGCTCTATTCTTACGAATATGCCCCTAAAGTGTCAGCCGCACTAACGAAAGCTAACGGATAACCTTCATCATTTACATTATATATTTCTTAAACACTTTTGTCAATAGATTTTTAAATTTTTTATCGGCGAACCGTTGACAAAATGAATTTTATTGTTTATAATATAAACACCGAAAGGTAACAGGCTACAGGATAGCCCTGTTCGGCTGTGAAGCATACTGCTATGTCGGGATAGTGGGTGCGGAGCCTTGTACTGGGGTTGTATGTTCGTCCACGTCCCGAATAGGCAGAAATGCTGAAAGAAAACATTCATTATTGTGGATTGACACAATAAAAATCCGACGCTCGTTGCGATTAGCGTAAACGCAACTGGTATGCTTGGTACGAGAAGCTGTAAGGCACAAGATATTGAAACCGTACTTGTGGGACGGTATAGTTGGCGGACAACAGAAAAATCAATCACAAAAAGGAGATGGCTTTCGCTGCGGCAAAGCATCTCCTTTTTTATTTATATCTATAAAATAAAGCCGACAGTTGTTCGCAACTGTCGGCTTTTGCATATTCCGTGTGCTGCAGCCACCATTTGCCGTAGGGCGTGAATATGCTCTATTCAAATACACGGAGCGCCAATTGCTCCAGTAAAGAATATACAAATAAGTACAAAAATGCAAATGAGAACGAGATTGCAGTAAAAAGATTTATTGTTAGGTTTTCATTATCTGCAATTGTTGCTTTCTATTCAATTGTAATTGTCTTGCCAATTTCGAGAATTATCTCAACTAATTTCTCTGCTAATGCATCCGTCATTATAAAAACACTATTTCCTTGTTCAAGTTCGGCAACTTGAAATGTAAAGCGATAATTGTTTGGCAATCCGCAAATATAGTAAGCATAGTTGCATTCCATATAACTGTTTCCCATCGTCTTGTCCTTAAATGAAACAACATGAGCTGTATTATCATCTGTTTCGAAATGCTTAAGTGTTGAAACGGTGTCAGAGTAGTTCGAATAGAATTCTGATATATTATCTTTCCAATTATTAGGCTCAAAATTATTGATTCCTTGAGTAATCTCATCTAAACGCAGAACGTATTTGTTGTTATCCGCCTCGACAATGCAATAATTGTCATCAAGGTATGCAGGGACACTGTATATTATTGTTTTATCTGATATAACTCTGTTTTTTTCAATAAGAGTATCGTTATTATTTCCGTTCGAACAGAAAATAGAAGTAACAAGTCCAGTGTTTCGGTCAATGACAATAGCGTTGACGTTTTCTGTCACAGAAATCAAATCACTACTAACAGTTCCTGCTCTGTTGGTTTTAAAAGGATATTCTATATATGTGTATTTTAATTTACTGTCAGATGGAGATGATTCCGAGTAAGGGGCGCCCCACTTTTCTTTTAATTCATCAAGCGTAGAGCCTGCTGTTATGCCGTTAGGATAAAAAACACTTTCGAAACTTCTGAACTCAATGCTTGAAGCATAGCAGTTTTTTAAAGAAGTCAACTCATCCGCTGTGTTAACTACATTTATACTCGCATTTACATTTCCAATAGCCACGTTCAATGATTTTTTAGTGCTTCGTGGTTCAATAAGGTAATTTTCGCCAATTTCATTATCGGTGATAACCATACCTTCGTCAAGTAATTTTTGAACGGATAACGGAAAAGTATAAACTTTATCTTCAATCTGTACCTTGCCCGAATAAATGTCTGCATTTAAGATTTCTTCGCTTGGAGAATAGGCGACAGGCTCAATGATTATTTCGGTAGTAGTTACGCTTGTGTTTTCGCTTGTCTGCATAATTACAGCTTCGCTTGTTGCGGTTGTAGTGGTCGTATACCTTGCCGCAATTTCTTCTTCGGATAATATTTCTGTATAAGTGTTTGAATTGTTCTGACATCCGCACATCGAAAGCAGCAAAGCGGACACAGTAAGTGCAGAAGCAAATCTATTTAATTTCATGTTATAAACTCCTTTCATAGTATTCGCCATTGGCGAATTATATTATACCGCATATCAATACCCTCTTGCTTTCTTTGTCATAAACCATCCTGGCAGGAACGCTGCCGCAAAACACAATGGCATTACAGTAAAATGTGTAAGTCCTATTTGCTGACCAAGTATTGACCACGCTAAGCCCCAGTCGATTGCGCTTAATGCAACTGCGGCATAAATTCCGAATATAGCATTGTCAGAATCCTGCACCATAGCCCATATACCGTATGCAACGCCGAAAATCACAGCAGGTATCAAAACACCGATAAGACCGCCGCCTGCATTGCCGAACTCGGGGAAGTTAATCAGAATATAAATTATTGAATACACGAACATAAAAATGGTATAAGCTATTATTGACAAGGGACATGAATAGGTTATCAGCCAATCTACGCGCTCGGAACGCATATACTCCTTGTACGCTTTGCGGTCAGCTTTTTCGACAGCTTTTTTGTATGCCTCGTAGGCTTCGTTAAGTTCCTTCTTTTTCTCTTCAGGCGATTTGGACTTTGCGGAATTGACATAGTTACGCAGTTTTTTGTGCTGCTCCTCGGTTAAATCTGTCAATGTGAAATTATTCGTCATGGCACACGCCATGCCCCACCAGCCACGATAATCCTTCTGATATTTATCGGTCGTCTGGCTGAACTCTTTAAAGGCGAGCTTATATTCTCCGTTTTCCAACAGCTCTTCCGCCTTATTCAGCCGACAAATCATTTCCTTTTCAATAGCACGGTTGTATGAATCAATCGCCGTCTCCAACTCTTCCTTGTTTTCGACGGGAGCTTTTGACAAAGCCTTAGCGTAATATTTTTGCAGTCTGGCGTTTTTATCCTCGCTTAAATCCATTAAGGTGAAGTTGTGTGTCAACGCTCTCGCCATCCCCCACCAGCCACGGTAATCCTTTGAGTGCTGCTCCGTTATTTCTTCAAATTTTCTGAAAGCCAGATTGTATTCTCCGTCTGACAACAGCTCTTCTGCATTCTCCAGATAATGGATAAGCTCAGCCCCGAAATCACGGGTTGTATGAACAAAGCTGTGGCGGTTATCCAAGGATACCGTACCGCAGAATTCACATTTCATATTTCCGTTTTCGTCTGATTCTGTAAGCGGTGCGCCACATTGAGGGCAGACAGCGGAGGTTATAGTTTCGTTTTCCATTAATTCCTTTTCCTTTCAAATAAATTAACGCTAAACCGTCAATTTATTCTACCACAACAATTTGGATTTGTCAACGGTACAGCGTTAATTTCTGAAAGCTATGCAGAAATTAAAAAGAGCCGTGCGACTGCACAACTCTCAATAATCATATTTTTTATTCGGCTTTCGCCTATTCGAGTCTTGGCTGATATGCAACCTAAAATAAGCTCCAGAATATATCCACTCGAATGAACATACCCTTCATCACTTGGCAACACACTCCCGCTTTCGCTTCGTTATGCGCCCGACAGCTCTTGCCATCTGCTCAACAGATTGCTCTGTTGCTGTTATTATTATAAACAAAAACCTCAGCTTTGTCAATAGCTGAGGTTGATTTTCATATATAGCTGATTTTTATAGTCGCTCTGGACGACCATCTCCTAAAAAAGCACCTAAAGTAACGACGATAGGTATTAGCAACAGAGTTTCGGATACGCCCCGTTCTTGCGAACGTGCCCCTAAAGTGTCAGCCACACTAACGAAAGCTAACGGATAACTTTCATCACTTACATTATATCCGATAAATCTGGTTTTGTCAATACAAATTAAAAAGAGCCTTGAAAAAGGCTCTCAGTAATCATAATTTTCTTTCAGCATTTCTGCCTATGCAGGTCTGGGTTGTTATGAAACCATTCATAGCTCCATGTATGCTCTCCTGCCCACAACACACATTTCATCACTGGAAACTCCCGACTACTTACGGTGAGCTTCTGATGATATTTCTATCATCACTTGTATTATATCCGATAAATCGGATTTTGTCAACACCTTAATCAATATCAAGCTTTCCGTGCTTTTTCAGTATCTCAAATGACTTTTGCATTAAGGTGTCAGTACAGAAATGGTTAAGGCTCATTCCCGAAAGCTCTGCCGCCTGCTGAATAACCTCACGTTCAAAACAGCCGCTGTCATTTCCTCTGAAGCGGATTGTTATTGTTTTGTAATTCGCCTTATTATATTTATTGGTCTGTATTCTCTGATAATTGCTGTATTTTCCGTACAGATAATCGGGTACAGGCTTTTTTTCGTCTGCCATTTTCAAAATCTCCTTAATTGTAATACTGTATGCAGTTATTATAACACACAATGAAAAAAATTGCAATATTTTTTTGAAAAAACTATTGACAAAAAGAAATTTAAGTGTTATACTGTGTAAAAATTCTATATTGCATCCAATATGGTGAGAGAAAAATGTGTTTTTAATCAAAAAGGAGGTCGGCGGTATGATTGAGTTGATATTTTCGTTTAAGAATAACACACCTGAATACAGCGAAAAGCTGAAATCGGTATTTAAAAAATGCCGTCAAAGCTCCTTTGAAGAAGCCGACGGCATAATAAAAATCGCACTTGACAGCAGCTCCGACAACTGGCTTGATATCTGGTCGGCAATATGGTCGCTTACGGAGCAGGGATGGTTTGTTTCGGCGGTGAGTGGTTGGGTGCTTGTCGTTGCCGAACAGGAGTTATCCTTTAAGGAAGATTTGCTTGCTTATTGCCACAAAAATAAAAAAGGATTGTTCGAGGCGAGCCGCCTCGGGCAATTCCCGCCTTTTGCAGGCCAAAATTAAACCCGCAGTCGTATTGACGGCGGGTGATAAACCTTGTATGACGAGCAAAAAAGCCCCGAATAATCCTAAAAAATCTCTTGTTCAAGCTCTGCAAAGTAGGGTGTATCAAAAAACTCAATCAGAGAAATCTGAAGTCCGTCGCACAGCTTCTTTATTGTTACAATGCCGATATTCTTCGCCTTGCCGTTTACAATGTCATTTACAGTAGACTGAGTAACAGCGGACATTGTGGAAAGCTTATTGACGGTTATACCGTTCTGTTTGCAAAGCTCGGTAATACGCTTTGCAACCGCTTCGGATACGTTCATAAAATCACCCTTTGCTTAGATTATATGAACAGTATAACACAAAAAATATCAGGATATTAACGGCTAACCGTTGACAATTTGCAGTTGTAGGGGTAAAATTAGGTATCAGCTTATGGAGGTCGCTTATGTACTTACTTGAATTTAAATTTAACGAGCAGAAAATTGAAGCAGACGGGGAATATGAGCTTGCGGAATTCTATCGTGTAATAAGAATTATGTTTGCAAGAGAAAATCTTATCGAAATGGAAACTACGGATGGCAGTTTATGGTTTAAGGACAACGGCGGCGAACAGGACTACGGCGCTATGTGGGGCATAACTCTTTCGCTGTCCGATGAAGAATGGTTTGCAAAGTACATCGAAAAGATGTACTGGTATGACGATGATGACGAGCCGGGTGTTCTTGAATATGAGGACGTTCTTGCAACATATCGGAGAAGAAGGGTGGGTGCGTTTAAAAATGAAAATTAAAGAAAAATACAAGCTGTTCAATCGTGCTCGCAGAGAATATTCAAAAAAATTCTCTCAGAATTACGAGTTCGCACAAATGTCGTACAAAAAATTAATTAATCTTTTACAATCTAATAGGCACACAAGTTATTGCGAGTATTGGTATTGCTGTCACGGGTTATATCACAATTGCTGGATAGACCCTTTCAGCGAGGGCATATGGGATTTTTCGCAGGAAGATGTTAATATATTGCTGAAAGGTGTATTGAAAACGACTCGTAAATATCTTAAAAACAAACATCGGGCACTCTACTACAAAGACTCCAACGGTACTCACGTGATACTGATAATGCGAGATATTCATCGGTGTGATTATATTATAACATTTACAAATAGCGATTGTTGAAATATTATTTAGAAAAGAGGTTTATTTCAAAATGAATATTAACGAAAAATCCTTACAGGAACAGGCGAACGACCTTGTTTTCGCCGAAAGTGAGGTAACGCCTGAACTTAAAGCCGCCTGCAAGGTGCAGGGAATAAAGCTCAACATAGTTTCCGACAGACAATATGAGGAAACGGTTGCTATGGGATTCGGGGAATGGCTCTTAAAAAACTATCCACCGAAAAAATAACGGGTAACAGCGTTTTACGCTTTTACTGCATATCCACGCCCTGCGGCAAATGGTGGCTGCAGCACACGGGATATGCAAAAGCCGACAGCGTGTTCTCCTTGAATGACTGGCATTCTATGGAACGAAGCGTTGTCGGCTTTATAAATTTAATTCGTCATTGGCGAATTATCAATAATTCTTGACAATATTGCGACTTTGGTGTATAATAACATTAGAGTCAAGGTTGTTGAATGCCTCGGGCAATTGGAGCCCCTGAAACTTAAACAACGCTTGGCTTTTCTTTAAGAACGGTTTCTCCGAACGCTTCGCAGGAGCGACGGAAACCGCCTTTTTAGGAACTTGTTTCTTTTTAGGAGAATTTGCTTTGCGAAGCTCTACGGGCTTATGAGTGCGATTTTGGGATAAATAAGAAAATGCCTGTGAGTGTAATTCTCACAGGCATTCTTTTAATCCAATGAAATATCAGTTTTTCCTATGTTTTTTGGTTTGTGAACTTGATTGTGTTTATCCTGTTCTGCTTTTATCTCCTCGATTTGACCGAGAACCGACGGCTTCTTTTCTTCTGTATGTACAGTGGGTTTTGATTGTTCTGCGGATTTTGCAAGACGTTTTTCAAAAACAGCTTCTAATTTCTTGAAATCGCAGCAACGACGGGTAAGATTGCGTGATTTTTCAGGGGTTTGTGTTACAAACTTATAAAGCTTATTGGCTTTCTTTGTAATCCTGTCAAAATTGTCATTGCATCAGTCAAGCTGATTGTTAAGAAGTTTTATCTTTAGGAGAATCATTCTTACTTGGATTTATGTTGATTTGCGTTATAAATTCCTCGGAAACCGGTATCATGTTGTTAAAATTCAAAGCGCCGATGAATTTGTTATGTGTATCATACATTTTTGAAAAATCCAAATCGTTTTTCATTTTTCGTGTTTTGGTTTGGGTGATGTTAGCGGAATACAATATTTCTTGCCGTCCATAATAACGACAATTCCGACATAAGGTCTGTTTTCCTTGCGTTCCTGTGGAGAAACAGACATTACCTTGTCGTCAGCTTTAGATAAATCACTTACATATTTCATATCAAGAGTATACAGATGTAATCTTGTCTTTCGCATTATGTTCACCCTCCCAGTCAAGACCACCGGCTATGCCGGTGGTCTTGACTTTTATTAGGCTATATTTTAATGTGGTTAACAAAAACATATTGTTGAATTATTCAAAGTTTTTAATGTTGTTTATGACTTTTCGTTGACATTTAACACAGCGGAATGATATAATGTACTCAAATAAAATATGAAAGGAAGATATTATATGAAAAACACTTCTATTCTTACAAAATCTGCAAGGAGGGCGACTATACTTTAACCCTCCTGATTTAAACGGAGGTTAATTTGGATATTAAAAAAATCAAATCCCATTGGGATGCGTTTATCTACAACGAACAGGAAACAGAAACCAGTGATGTTAATTTTCTTCGCTCTATAATCGGAAACGAACCAAAGAAAATTCTCGAGATTGCCTGCGGTTCGGGGAGAATTCTTGCACCGCTTGCAAATGACGGGCATTATGTAACAGGCTTGGATTGCAATGAAGATATGCTGTCGCATATTCAGCCGAAGCTTAAATCTGATAATGCTGAATTTTACAAGTCTGACGCTGTTACCGATGATTGGGGCGAAGGTTATGATGTCGTAATTGAAGCCGCAAATCTGATGCTTAATATCATTTCAGACAGTGACTATGCAAAGGCTCAAAGATTGTTGATTCATAAAGCTGAAAAGGCATTGAAACATAACGGGTATTTATATCTTGATTTCAACCTGTTTATACACCCTGAATATTTCTTTGATTGCAACAGCGAAAGAGAAATATTTAACGGTGTGGATGATTGCGGAGTACACGGCAGATATTCTATTATGTCATCAAAGTATTCTGCTGAAAGCAGAATAGTTCGTTCTGAAATTCGGACAATAATCACTTTACCTGACGGAGAGCAACATACCATTGACGATATTACGTTAAAGCATATTCCTACATTGGAACAGGTTCATTTTTGGCTTGATGAAGCAGGGTTTATAATCGAACAGGAATACGGCGATTACGAAAAGAATCCTATTTCAGAAAACACCCGTCGCTGCATTATTTATGCAAGAAAGGCATAA